>NZ_JBLROA010000012.1:0-131799 GCF_047921505.1 Micromonospora sp. SL1-18
CTTTCGTCAGAGTCGGCGGTTCTCCCGGACCAGGCCGCCCTCGCACCAGTCCCGGTAGGCGAAGAGGTCCGGCCGGGCGAGCAGCACCCGGCTGTTGTGCGCCCAGTTGCGCATCAGCTCGTCGCCGGCCCGTTCGGCGTGCTCGACGAGCTTGCGGAAGCGGCGCTTCGGGTGGGCGCGGAATTTCGTCTGGATGCCGTCGGCGGCGTAGATGTAGAGGCAGTGCAGGGCGAACCGGCGGGCCGGGCAGGCCGGATCCATGGCCAGCTCGAAGAGCGTCCCCACCAGGTGGCCACCGGAGACCAACAGGTCCCAGTCCGGGGGCATCGAGGCCAGCGGTACGGAATTCGGCTGGTACGCCCACGTTCGCAGCTCGGCCGGTGAGGGATCGACCGGGTTGGCGAAGCCGCGGAACGTCTCTTCCTGCACGCTCACCGGCCAACCTTCCGTTTCCGCTGGCGAAGCCACCGGCCACCCGCGGGCCTGGCGCTGGGGCGAAACGGTAACGCGGTTCGGCGTACCGGCGGTAGACCTTCCCAGAACCAATTCGCCAACCGTTGGCCGGGCCGGGGCGGCCGTTAGGCCGACCCGGCCCGACGTACTCATTCTGGGGCCGGCACCGGTGCGGGCGGCCGGGCGGCGACCCGCTGGCGCAACCAGCGCTTGAACCAGGGCATGTCGGGCAGCCGGGCCAGCAGCGGTCCGGTCACCACGGTGATCAGCACGTACGCCGTGGCGAGCCCCGCCAGCTTGGACTCCACCGGTTGCGCGGCGGCGACGGCGAGCCCCGCGATGACGATGGAGAACTCGCCGCGCGGGGTGAGCGCGAAACCGGCCCGCCATCGACCGGGCTCGGCGATCCCGGCTCGCCGGGCCGCCAGGTAACCGGTGAGCAGCTTCGTGCCCATGGTCACCACGGCCAGCGCCAGTGCCGGCAGCAGCACCGGAGGCATGTCCCTCGGGTCGGTGACCAGCCCGAAGAACACGAAGAAGACCGCGGCGAAGAGGTCCCGCAGCGGCGACAGCAACTCGGTGGCGTGGTGTGCCACCGGCCCGGAGAGGGCGATGCCGACCAGGAACGCCCCGACCGCCGCGGAGACCTGGAGCTTGGCCGCGGCGCCGGCGACCAGCAGGGTCAGCCCGAGCACCCCGAGCAGCAGTGCCTCCGGATCCTTCGCGGAGAGCGCCGAGGAGATCAGGTGGCCGTACCGGATGGCGACGAACAGCACGGCGATCACGGTGAACACCGCGACGGCGAGCGCCATGCCGCCCTTGATCAAGCCGATCCCGGCGAGCAGCGCGGTGAGCAGCGGCAGGTAGAGGGCCATCGCAAGGTCCTCGATCACCAGGACGGAGAGGATCACCGGGGTCTCCCGGTTACCGACCCGGCCGAGGTCGCCGAGGACCTTGGCGATCACCCCGGACGAGGAGACCCAGGTGACGCCGGCGAGCACCACGGCCGCGAGCCAGCCCCAGCCGAGCAGCAGCGCGAAGGCGAAGCCGGGCAGCGCGTTGAGCAGCGCGTCGATCAGGCCGGCCGGGGCCGCCGAACGGAGGTTGCCCACCAGTTCGCTGGCGCTGTATTCCAGGCCGAGCATGACCAGCAGCAGGATCACACCGATCTCCGCGCCGATGGCGAAGAATTCCTCGCTGGCGTTGAGCGGCAGTATGCCGCCCGTACCGAAGGCGAGGCCGGCGAGCAGATAGAGGGGGATGGGTGAGACGCCGAAGCGCCGGCTGAGCCGGCCGAGCAGGCCGAGCAGGAGCAGCAGCGCGCCGACCTCGACGAGCAGTGTTGTGGTTTCGTGCATCCGCGCCTCAGCCGTCCGGGTCTGCTTCGGCAAGGATCGCGCTCACCCCGTCGAGGCCCTGCCGGGTACCGACCACGACCACCACGTCACCGGCGGCGAAGCGGAAGGTGGGATCCGGTGAGACGATCACCTCGCCGTGGCGCAGCACCGCGACGATGGACGCGCCGGTGCGGGTCCGCGTCTGGGTGTCGCCCAGTTGCCGGTTGACGTACTTGGTGCCGGCGGGGATGGCGATCTGCTCGGTGAGCAGCCCGGCGGCCTGGTCGCGCAGCCCGGAGAGCTGGCTGAGCATCAGGGACGCGCCGAGGATGTCGGCGAGCGCCTCCGCCTCGTCGTCGGTGAGGGGTATGTCCGCCTGACAGGAGTCCGGATCGTCTGGATCGTAGAGAACCAGGTCACGACGGCCGTTGCGGTGGGAGACCACGCCGAGCCGGCGGCCGGATTCCGTCACCAGATCGTGACGTACTCCGATCCCCGGTAGGGCAGTCTGTTCAACACGTACTCGCACGCGGGCGAGGCTACCTTGCGTTGGAGGTGTCGTGAACCGGCGATCGGGCCGCATGGCGACACTCTTCCTGATGTTGCCGCTGCTGGTGGCCTGTTCGATCGGAGATGTCCGGCGTCCGCCGCCGAACCGGGCGTCCGTGTCGCCCGAGCCGGTCGCCACCACGCCGCCGGCCGCCGACGTTCACGAGGTACGCGTCGTCCGGGTCGCCGTACCCGACCGGTACGACCCGCCGGTCATCGAGTTCGTCGACGCCGATCGGGCGTACGCCCTCTTCGCCACCTGCGACGGCGGGCCGCCCGGCCGGGACTGTCCCGCGCTGCTCTTCGCCACCCGGGACGGCGGCCGGTCCTGGCAGGCGCTGTTGCATCCCCGGCCGGTCGCGGAGAACCAGCAGCTCTACGCCCCGCAGGGCCTGCTCGCGCTCAATGCCGAGCCGTTCGGCTGGTACGCCTCGACCGACGGCGGCGTGACCTTCATCCACTATCCGGAGGCCGCGGAGCCGCCCGCGCTGGTCGGGGCCAGCGGCCAGTTCCAGATGGCCGGGGACAGCGGCCGGGTGGCCCGCTGGGACGGTCGCCGGCTGCGCCCGTTGGCCGTCCAGCCCGGACTGCCGATGGTGAGTGCGGTGCGCGAGGCGGGGGACCTGCTGGTGGCGGCCGGTGCGGCCGACGGGCGGCCGTACGCCGCGGTCTCGACGGACCAGGGGCGGAGCTGGCAGCGGAGCCCGGTGCCGGCGCCCGACGGCGAGGTGGAGGTGGTGCGGGTGATGTCCGCGCCCGACGGCGAGGTCTGGCTGATCGGGGAGCGGCCGGACCGGATGGGCTTCCCGGCGCTCTGGATTTATCGGGGTAACTGGCAGCTGGTGCGGGCCGCCGGCCACCCCGACGACATGCGCTCGGTGGCGCCGGTCGGTGCCGGGCGGGTGGCGGTGACCGGGCCGGACGGCGTGGGCGTGGTGGTGGACGGCCGGTACGAGCGGGTCAGCTGGCCGGTCGGCCCCGAGCACTACCTCTACCTGCTCGATGACGGCACGCTGGTGGCCAAGGCCCCGGACGAGGTCATCCTCGCCGTCGGCCCGCCCGGCGCCCGCCAGTGGATCAGGGTGGCCCTGGTCGGCGACTGACGACCGGCCGTGCTGTGGTCCGGTGTGCTGCCGTGTGCTGTCGCGCTCCGGCGGCCGGCACCTGTGGTGGTCGCCCTTTGGAGCTGAGTCGTTTGTGCCATCACTCCGAACGTCCGCCAACCATGATCGTTGGCAGTCCAGCGAGCCGACACGCCGAGGGAAACCCAGCGTGCCTGTCACGGATCATGACCCAGCCCGCTGCCCGATCCGCCTACCCGCATTCGCCTACTTGGGCTCGGCGACGAATACGCCGACCCCTTCGAGAGTCTCGGTCAGACCGGTCGCACGCAGGATCATCATGGCCTTGCCGAAAACGGTGTCCGACACGCCGTATTCCTTGCACAGTTGTGATCGGCTCGGCAGCTTGGTGCCGGGCGGCCACTCTGCTGGCCTTCCTGGCCGCTGTCGACCTCGGCGGGATCACCGTCTCGACCGAGGACAACCAGTGCGTACGCCACTGGGTTTTCTGTGACCGCAAGCTCGACGGCGGCGGGCGTTGCGTCCTGCGCGCCGATCATGAAACGCCCTGTACGGCTCGCCTGCCCCGCTGACCGGCCTTCGCGGTGAAGTGAGCCAGCTCACACCGTTGGAGTTGAGCGGAATAGACTCAACTCTGGTTGTGTCGGTCCTAGCGGACACGCCGATCCGGGGGAGCCCATGAACACGGAACGCCTCACCACCAAGAGCCGCGAGACCATCACCGGTGCCGTCGCGCTGGCGAACCAACGCGGTCACGCCACCGTGGAGCCCTGGCACCTGCTGCTGTCGCTGCTGGGCACCGAGGGCTCGACCGCCGCCGGCCTGCTGCGCGCCGTCGGGGCCGACCCCGCCGAGCTGCGCCGGGTCGCCCAGCGCTCGGTCGACGCGCTGCCCGCCGCACGCGGCTCCAGCATCGCCGAGCCCACCCTGGCCCGCGAGTTCGTCAACGCCATCGGAGCCGCCGAGCAGATCGCCCGGCCGCTCGGCGACGAGTACACCTCGACCGAGCACCTGCTCGCCGGGCTGGCCCGGGTGGGCGGCGCGGTCTCCGTCGCGCTCAAGAGCTCCGGCGCCACCGAGGAGAACCTGGTCGCCGCCTTCCCGACCGTACGCGGCGGGGACCGGCGGGTCACCACCGCCGACCCGGAGCAGACCTACCAGGCCCTCGCCAAGTACGGCGTGGACCTGACCGCCAGCGCCCGCGACGGGAAGATCGATCCGGTCATCGGCCGGGATTCCGAGATCCGCCGGGTGATCCAGGTGCTGTCCAGGCGTACCAAGAACAACCCGGTGCTGATCGGCGAGCCGGGCGTCGGCAAGACCGCCATCGTCGAGGGCCTGGCCCAGCGGATCGTCGCCGGTGACGTGCCCGAGTCGCTGCGGGACAAGAAGCTGGTCTCGCTCGACCTCGGCGCGATGGTGGCCGGCGCGCAGTACCGCGGCCAGTTCGAGGAGCGCCTGAAGTCGGTGCTGGAGGAGATCAAGAACTCCGACGGTCAGGTCATCACCTTCCTCGACGAGCTGCACACCGTCGTCGGCGCCGGCAAGAGCGAGGGCTCGATGGACGCCGGCAACATGCTCAAGCCGATGCTGGCCCGCGGTGAGCTGCGGATGGTCGGCGCGACCACGCTGGACGAGTACCGCGAGCACATCGAGAAGGACCCGGCACTGGAGCGCCGCTTCCAGCCGGTACTGGTCGGCGAGCCGACCATCGAGGACACCATCGGCATCCTGCGCGGCCTCAAGGAGCGCTACGAGGTGCACCACGGCGTGCGCATCACCGACGCCGCGCTGGTCGCCGCCGCCGCCCTGTCCGACCGCTACATCACCGACCGGTTCCTGCCCGACAAGGCGATCGACCTGGTCGACGAGTCCGCGTCGCGGCTCCGCATGGAGATCGACTCCCGGCCGGTCGAGGTGGACGAGATCGAGCGGTCGGTGCGCCGGCTGGAGATCGAGGAGATGGCGCTGGCCAAGGAGCCGGACGCCGCCTCCGCCGAGCGGCTGGCGCGGCTACGCAGGGAGCTGGCCGACAAGCGCGAGCAGCTCACCGCGCTCTCCGAGCGCTGGCAGCTGGAGAAGAGCCACATCACCAAGCTCTCCACGGCCAAGGAGGAGCTGGAGCGGCTCGGCGGCGAGGCCGAGCGGGCCGAGCGCGACGGCGAGCTCGAACGCGCCGCCGAGCTGCGGTACGGCCAGATTCCCGCGCTCAAGGCCGAGCTGAAGCAGGCCGAGGAGGAGCTGTCCCGGCTCCAGGCCGACGGCGCGATGCTCAAGGAGGAGGTCGGCGCGGACGACATCGCCGCCGTGGTCGCCTCCTGGACCGGCATCCCCGCCGGCCGGCTGCTGGAAGGCGAGACCGCCAAGCTGCTGCGTATGGAGGAATCGCTGGGCGCCCGCGTGGTCGGCCAGTCCGAGGCGGTAGCAGCCGTTTCCGACGCGGTCCGCCGTGCCCGGGCCGGCGTCGCCGACCCGGACCGTCCGACGGGCAGCTTCCTCTTCCTCGGTCCGACCGGTGTCGGCAAGACCGAGCTGGCCAAGGCGCTCGCCGAGTTCCTCTTCGACGACGAGCGGGCCATGGTCCGCATCGACATGAGCGAGTACGGCGAGAAGCACTCCGTCGCCCGCCTGGTCGGCGCCCCGCCCGGGTACGTCGGCTACGAGGAGGGCGGGCAGCTCACCGAGGCGGTGCGCCGCCGGCCGTACTCGGTGATCCTGCTGGACGAGGTGGAGAAGGCCCACCCCGACGTCTTCGACGTGCTGCTCCAGGTGCTCGACGACGGCCGGCTCACCGACGGCCAGGGCCGTACGGTGGACTTCCGCAACGCGATCCTGATCCTCACCTCGAACCTGGGATCGTCGGTGATCAGCGACCTGACGCTGACCGAGGAGGAGCGCCGGGAGGGCGTCCTCGCGGTGGTCCGGTCGCACTTCAAGCCGGAGTTCCTCAACCGCCTCGACGACATCGTGGTGTTCGCCGCCCTCCAGGGCGAGGACCTGCGGACCATCGTCGACATCCGGCTCGACCGGATGCGGAAGCGTCTCGCCGACCGGCGGTTGGCGCTGGTCATCACCGATGCCGCCCGGGTGTGGCTCGCCGAGCACGGGTACGACCCGATCTACGGTGCCCGCCCGCTGCGCCGGCTGGTGCAGTCGGCGATCGGCGACCAGCTCGCCAAGGCGCTGCTCGCCGGCCAGATCCGCGACGGCGACACGGTCCGGGTCGACCTGGCCGACACCAAGGATGCCCTCGCCGTGACCGCCGCCTGACCGACACCGCCCAACCCGGCCGGATCCGCGACCGCGGATCCGGCCGGACCCGTTGACCGAGAGGTACGGGTCGCCGAGCGCGCCACCTGTGCCGCCGCAAACTCTTGATCGACTGCTGTCGGGGCGGGCCCGGTGGGGGAAGGATGGGGGGATGGTGGGAGACGGGGACTGGGAACGGGAACTGGGTGCGGCCGTCCGGGAGTTGGTGGCGGCGGACACGCTTGCCTTCGGCGGGGTGGGGATCGCCGGCACGCTGCTGCCGGCGACCGAGGCGTACCGGCAGGTGGAGCGAGCGCTGGAGGCGCATCCGGCGGAGGCCCGGCAGCAGCTCGACCAGCTGCTGGAGCATGGCTCGCCGGCCGGGAAGGCGTACGCCGCCGCGCTGCTGGACACCGTCGACCGGGCGGCCGGCCGCGCGGCCTGGACCCGGCTGCGCGACGACCCGGGTGAGCTCACCACGTTCACCGGCTGCCTGATGGACCAGACCACGCTCGGCGCGTACGCGGCGGAGCGGCTCACCGCGGAGTGAACCACTCGGCATGGAGGCCGACGCCGAGCGCCACCGGACAACCGACCGACCCGGGTGCCGGTACGCCAGATAGCTGACCGCTGACTCAGCAGACGAGCTGTTCGGCGAGGTGAGCGGGTTGTTACCGTCTCTGCTGGGCGCGTGGGGAGGCGGTCGTGAACGGTTCGACGGCGTACGTGGTGACGGGGTGTCTGGTCGGAGTGGCCGGTGTGGCGATCGGCGTGGTGGTGCTACGCAAGGCCCGGTCCGGGTCGCGTACGCCGGCCCCCGGTGACCAGGTCCGGGACGGCGACGCCCTGCGCGGCGACCCGCGCCGGCTCAAGCCCGGCGACATCGTGGAGATCCGCCAGGTGCCGTACACCGTCCGCGGCTCGGTGCACCTGGTCGAGGGCGGATGGAGCTGGGCCGAGCACCTGCTCGACGACGCGGTCGGGATCAGGCGCTGGCTTTCCGTCGAGGAGGACCCGGACCTGGAGTTGGTGCTCTGGACCAGCGAGCCGTCCGCCACCGTCACCCCGGGCGCGCCCACTCTGGATGTCGCCGGTCGGCGCTACAGCTGGGACGAGTCCGGCCAGGCGCGCTACACCGCCACCGAGGGCACCGGCCTCGCCCCGCGCGGCACCATGCGCTACCACGACTACCAGGCGCCCGGCGGGGCCCGGCTCGCCTTCGAGTCGTACGGGGAGGCCGGCTGGGCGGTGAACCTCGGCGAGAAGCTGCACCGTGCCGAGGTGATGATCTACCCGCAGGGCGGCTCCGAGCAGGCGGCCCGGCACGGCTGATGACCAGGCGCGGGCCTGTGCTCACCTGGCCCGGGCTCGTTACGGTAGGCGTGTGATCCAGGGAGGGAGAATCATGGCCGATACCTCGGGGTCGGCGCCCCGCGCCCGTCCGGGCGTGGTGACGGCGTCCAGTTGGCTACTCATCCTCGTCGCCGCCATCCAGGTGGTGAACCTGATCCTGACGCTGTTCACCATCGGCACGCTCCGCGACGTGTTGCGGGACGCCTACCGCGGCACCCCTGGCGAGCCGGCGGCCGATCTCACCTATGTGATCGGCATCGGGGCGGCCGTGATCTCGCTGCTGCTCGCGATCGGGCTTGTCGTCCTCGCCCTGTTGAACAACCGGGGCAAGAACGGCGCCCGGATCACCACCTGGGTGCTGGGCGGCATCCTGCTCTGCTGCACCGGCGGCGGCCTGGTGAGCAACGCGGCCGGCGGCCTGACCAACGGCGGTTCGACCAGCGGCAACATGCCGAGCAGCCAGGAGATCCAGCGCCGGTTGGAGGAGGCCTTGCCGTCCTGGTACAGCCCGCTCTCCACCGCGCTTGGCCTGCTCGACCTGCTCGCCCTGCTGGCCGCCCTGATCCTGCTGGCGCTGCCCAAGGCGAACGAGTACTTCCGCAAGCCGCAGCCGATCTGGGAGCCTCCGGTGCCGGGTGCGGCCTACCCGGGCTACCCGTCGACCCCCGGTTACCCCCAGGCCCCGGGCTATCCGCAGGCGCCGGGCTATCCGCAAGCCCCCGGTTACCCGCAGACACCGGGCTATCCGCCGGCTCAGGGCCAGCCGGGCCAGCCGCCGGTCCCGGGCCAGCCGGGTCAACCGCCGGCTCCGGGGCAGCCCGGCCCATCACCGGAGCCCGGCGAGCGCCGCGAGTGGGAGCCGCCCTCGGGAAGTTGACGTTCCGATAACAGCGACGCCGACGATCCCTCCGAGTAGGTTGCAAGCCGACGCCTACCGGAGGGATCTGTCGTGTCGTATCCCGTTCAGGCCCCGCCCCGCCGCCCGGGGCCGGTCGCCTCGGCGGCGGCGGTGCTGCTGCTGATGGTGGTCGGCGCGGTGGCGTACGCGGTCGCCAGCCTGCTCGTCACGGGCGGCACGGTGGACCGGTTCCGCGCGGCGGCGGCCGGGACCGGAGCCAGCGGCGGCGAGATCGACACGGTGGCGTCATTGGTACGCGCCTCCACCGTGCTGTCGGCCGTGATCAGCGTGCTCATAGCGCTGGTGCTCGTCGGGCTCGCCGTTGGCCTGCTCTCCGGCCGCCCCGGCGCCCGGGTGTTCACCTGGGTCGTTTCCGGGCTGGGCCTGTTTTTCGGCTGCTGTGGCCTGGCGGTGCTGATCGGCCAGCGAGCCGTCCCACTGCGCCTCGGCTCCGGCGAGCAGGTCACCGCCGACCTGCTCGCCCTCGTCGGCGATGCGTACCCGGCCTGGTGGATCCCGCTGAACGCGGCCGTGTCGGTGGCGCAGCTCCTCGGGTACCTGCTGGTCGCCGTACTGCTGGTCCTCCCCGCGGCCGGTGCCTTCTTCCGCCGCCCCATGCCCTCGGGCCCGACCGCCGGCCCGACGCCCCCGGCGGGCCCCATGCCCTCGGGCCCGACCATCGGTCCCACGCCGCCGGTGGGTCCCACGCCCCCGGCCGCGCCGACCGTCGGCGCCGGCCCGGCCTACGGCCCGTCGTCCGCGTCAGCTCCGCCGGCCTACGGTCCGTCGGCCCCGCCCGCCTCGGCCCCGCCCGCCTCGGCCCCGCCCGCGTCGGCCCCGCCGGCCTACGGATCCCCGTCGCCCTGGGCCCCGCCGCCCGGCCAGCCGACTGCCCCTCCGCCCGGGCCGACTCCACCCTCGCCGACTCCACCCCCGCCCGCCTCGACTCCACCCCCGTCGGCCCCGCCCGGGCCGATCCCATCCCCCGAGGACCGCCCGTGACCGATGAGGCCAACCACTCCCCGCGTCTCGCGTTGATCACCGGTGCCAGCCTGGGCATCGGCGAGGCGTTCGCCCGCCGGCTCGCCGCCGACGGGTGGGACCTGGTCCTGGTGGCCCGGGACGCCGACCGGCTCGACGCCACCGCCGCCGAGTTGACCCGCCGCTACGACCGCCGCGTCGAGACCATTTCCGCCGATCTGTCCACCGACGACGGCTGTACGGCGGTGGAGCGCCGGCTCCTCGCCGAGTCGCCGGTCGGGCTGCTGGTGAACAACGCCGGGACCAGTCTCAACACCCCGTTCGTCCGGTCGGCCGTCGAGGACGAGGCCCGACTGCTCCGGCTGAACGTGCTGGCGGTGCTGCGGCTGACCCACGCGGCCCTAGGCCCGATGACCGAGCGGGGCAACGGGGCAGTGATAAATATCTCTTCCGTTGCCGGTTTCGGCGTGCCGATGCCGGGCTCGACGTACTCGGCCAGCAAGGCGTGGGTCACGAATTTCAGTGAGTCGATCGGCCGGTCGGTGGCGCCGTTCGGGGTACGGGTGATGGCACTCTGCCCTGGCTACACCCGTACCGGCTACCACGAGCGCGCCGGCATCGACATGTCGCGTATCCCGGCCTGGATGTGGCTGCGAGCCGACGACGTGGTCGACGAAGGGCTGCGTGACCTGCGGAAAGGCAAGCTGGTGAGTGTGCCGGGCTGGAAGTACAAGTTGGTCGTGGCGGGCCTGCGGCACGCGCCCCGACGGCTGCTGCACGGCGTCTCCCGGGACACCCGCGGGCGGGTCGCACGTGGTGCCGACTGACCTCAGGCCGGTCCGGTGGGCGTCCCGGCGACGGGATCGGCGCCCGTCGGCCCGGATGGACGGTCGCGTAGCGTAGCCGGACATCGCCATCCGTCGGTCGCCCGCAGGGTTGATCCCGGAGGACCCGACACACGTTCCTCAGAACTGCGCAGTACTCTCTATCGCCATGGGGGACCACGACGACCTGCGTAAATTCATCACCGACCTGGCTGTGGTCCATGGGCGCGTGGTGCTCTCGTCCGGCCGCGAGGCAGACTGGTACGTCGATCTGCGTCGCGTCACGCTGCATCACCGAGCGGCGCCGTTGGTCGGTCGGGTGATGCGTGACCTCACCGCCGACTGGGAGTACGACGCGGTGGGTGGACTGACCCTCGGGGCCGATCCGGTTGCCGCGGCGATGCTGCACGCGGCGGCCGAGACCGACCGGCCGCTGGACGCGTTCGTGGTCCGCAAGGCGGGCAAGGCGCACGGCCTCCAGCGGCGCATCGAGGGGCCGGACGTCGTGGGCCGCCGGGTCCTGGCGGTCGAGGACACGTCGACCACCGGCGGCAGTGTGTTGGCCGCGGTCGAGGCGTTGCGTGAGGCCGGGGCCGAGGTGGTTGGGGTAGCGGTTATTGTTGATCGAGGCGCCGGCGACGCGGTGCGAGCCGCCGGACTGCCGTATCGAGCGGCCTATACGTTGGCTGACCTCGGCCTTGTGGCGTAAAAGTTTGCCGATTCGGACCTGTTGATATGCAGGCGGATCGATGCTGCTGGTGGAAGGATGGAATACGTGGGAACTGCGTTGGCTGAAATGACCATGCCTCAGATCTCGCCGCTCGCCGGCGAGCCGATCGAACGTGCCGATGCCGAGCGTCTCGCGGGGGTGCTGAAGGCCCTCGCCGACCCTGCCCGGTTGCGGCTGCTCAGCCTGATCCAGTCGGCGCCTGAGGGCGAGGCGTGCGTGTGTGACCTCACCGCGCCGCTCGGCCTCTCGCAGCCGACGGTCAGCCACCATCTGCGTATCCTCACCGAGGCCGGCTTGCTGGAGCGGGAGAAGCGTGGAGTCTGGGCGTACTACCGACTGGTGCCGACCGCGATCGCCACGATCGCGGACCTGCTCACCCCGCCGCGGAAGCGGGCCACCAAGAAGGCCCGCTGAAACCGGACGTATCCGAGGTCCGGGTGGGCTGTCCGGGGTCGCGGCGCGGCCTCAGACTGGCCTTCGTCCGGCCTGGGGTGCCGTCTAGCGGCGCCGAGGTCGGATGGCCGCCCGGCCTTCATTCGGTCCGGAGTGCCGTCTAGCGGCGCGGAGGCCGAATTATGGCCGCCAGCCGGGCCCGGATGGGCATACGCCGCCTCACTCGAGGCGGCGTCGGGTGGCGTGCCAGGGGTGGCGCCACCGGACGGTGACGGCTGCCCGTCATCCGTACCACCCGCAGGTCGACAGGCCGTTGCCGATTGGCCGGCCCCCGCAGGGGGACCGGCCAATCGGCGTACCCAGTATCAGCGGCCGTGCCGGCCGTGCTGCGAGTCGTCGTCGTCCCCGGCCTCTGGACGGAGCGCGTCGATGGCACCGGCCGTGCCGGACGCGGCGACCACGCTGACCGCCTCGCCGCGCTTGCGTGCCCGTCGGTCGCGGAGGAACTCGAAGAAGATCGGCAGCACCGAGATCACGATGATCAGCGCGACCACCGGCAGGATGTACCGGTCGATCTTGTCGCCGATCGCGTTGTAGATCTGGGCGGCCAGCAGGTAGCCGATCAGCAGGATGCCGTCCACCCAGAGGACCGCGCCGACGATGTTCCAGAGCAGGAACTGCCGGGCCGGCATGCCGAGTACCCCGGCCACCGGGTTGAGGAAGGTCCGCACGATCGGGATGAAGCGGGCCAGCACCACGGCCTTCGCCGGGCCGAACTTCTGGAAGTAGTACTCGGCCTTCTCCACGTACTCCCGCTTGAAGAGGCGGGAGTTGGGGCGTTCGAACATCCGCCGGCCGTACCGGCCGCCGAGCCAGTGCCCGAACTGGGCACCGGCGATCGCACAGATCGGCCCGCCGATCAGCAGCGCGACCAGGTTCAGGCGGGTGCCGGCGCCGAAGATCGCGTCCGCCACCGACGAGGAGGCCACCCCAGCCAGGAAGAGCAGCGAGTCGCCGGGGAAGAAGAAGCCGACCAGCAGGCCGGTCTCGGCGAAGAGGATCGCCCAGACGCCGATCAGGCCGAAGGTGTGAATCAGCTCCTTCGGGTCGAGCGGGTTCAGCGCGACGCTCTCGGAGAGCATCCGGGTCTTCTCTGCTGTGTCCACGGCCACAAAGGGTACCGAAGCCCGGTCCGGCGTCATGCCGGACCGGGCGTACCAGGTCAAAGGCGGGGGTCGACGGGCTCGGACTCGCAGGCGAGGATGGCGAAGACGAGTTCGTGGCGGCGCCAGAGCGGGGCATCCTCGGCGAGGGCGTCCAGGGCGGCCAGCCCGAGGGCGTGCTCGCGCAAAGCCAGGCCGCGCTTGCGTCCCAGCGAGCGTTTGCGCAGTGCGGCCAGCTGCCCCGGCTCGGTGTACCCGGGGCCGTAGATGATCCGCAGGTACTCCCGGCCCCGGCACTTGATCCCCGGCTGGAGCAGTGCGCCCTTCGGCGACCGGGCGGCGAGACCGGCGTACGGCTTGACCACCATGCCCTCACCGCCGGCCGCGGTGAGCGCCAGCCACCAGTCGGTCGCCGCCGCCACCGCCGCCGCGTCGGTCAGGTCGACCATCTGCCGCCGAGTCGGGGTGAAGAACTCCGGATCCGCCGTGCAGAGCCGGTCCGCCAGTGCCAGCTGCCAGTCGTGATCCCGGTCGGCGTAGCTGGCTCCGGCCCCGGCCAGCACGGCGAACGGCGCCAACGTCACCCCACGCAGCCCGTCAGTTGGCCCGACGTACGCCCGGTACGCCGCCGAGTACGCCCGCACCTCGGACTCCCGGTCGGCCATCCGGCCGCGTAGCTCCCCGACCGGCAGCCCCCGGCCGGCGGCGGCGTCCAGCGCGGCGAGCACCGCCGGCAGCGCGGCCCGGCCAGCCGCGCCGACCCCGGCGTACTGCTCGCGGATCAGCCCGCCCGCCTTCGCCGACCAGGGCAGCAGCTCGCAGTCGAGCAGCAACCAGTCGGTGCCCAGCTCGGCCCAGAGGCCGGCCGCGGTGACCGCCGCGCGGGCCCGGGCCAGCAGCTCGTCGTCGAGCGGCGGCCCGAAGAACGGCCGGCCGGTACGGGTGTACACCGCCCCGCCGGCGAACCGCCCCGGCTCCCGCTCCACCAGCACCACGGCCCGCGAGCCCATGTGCTTCTCCTCGCAGACCACCCGCTCCACACCGGCGGCGCGGTAGTCCGCGAAGGCCTGCTCCGGATGCTCCAGGAACCCCTCGACGGTCGACGTCGAACAGGGCGCCATGGTCGGCGGCAGCCAGACCAGCCGGCCCGGGTCGACCGCGTACCGGCTCATCACCTCCAGCGCGGCGGCGGCGTTCTCCGCCGGCACGGTCAGCGTCCCGTACGCGTGGGCGAGGTGCCGCCGCCCGGTGACGTCGGCCAGGTCCAGCACGGTGTCCGGGCGGCTCGGCGGGGGCGCGACCAGCGGGCGGGCCGGGGCGTACCACTCCTTCGCCGCCGGGACGGCGACCAGCTCCTTCTCCGGGTAGCGCAGCGCGGTGAGCGTGCCACCGAAGACGCAGCCGGTGTCGATGCAGATGGTGTTGTTCACCCACTCCGGCTCGGGGGTGGGAGTGTGGCCGTACACGACCATGGCCGAGCCCCGGTAGTCGCGTGCCCACGGGTAGCGGACCGGCAGGCCGTACTCGTCGGTCTCGCCGGTGGTCTCCCCGAACAGGGCGAACGACCGCACCCGGCCCGACGCCCGGCCCTGGTACGCCTCCTTCAGGCCGGCGTGCGCGACCACCAGCCGGCCGCCGTCCAGCACGTAGTGGCTGACCAGGCCGTCGATGAAGGTCGCCGTCTCGGCGACGAAGCTTTCCGGCTCCGACTCCAACTGGGCCATCGTCTCGGCCAGGCCGTGGGTGAGCCGCACGTCCCGCCCGCGCAGCTTGCGCAGCAGCTTCTGCTCGTGGTTGCCCGGCACGCAGATCGCGTGGCCGGCCGCCACCATGCCCATCACCAGCCGCAGCACGCCGGGCGAGTCCGGGCCGCGGTCCACCAGGTCACCCACGAAGACCGCGGTACGCCCGGCCGGGTGCACCGCGTCCACCGGGCGGCCCGCGTCGTCGCGGCGCAGGTCCCAGCCCAGCCGGAGCAGCAGCGCCTCCAGCTCCTCCCGGCAGCCGTGCACGTCGCCGACGATGTCGAACGGCCCGGTCAGCTCGCGCCGGTCGTTGAACAGCTTCTCGTAGCGGATCTCGGCGGCGTCGATCTCGTCGACCCCGCGCAGCACGTGCATCTTGCGGAAGCCCTCACGGGCCAGCCGCCCGTACGACTGCCGCAGGTCCCGCTGCATCCGGGCGAGCACCTGCCGGCCGTGCGTCCGGTCGGCCCGGCCCTGCGTACGCTCCCAGGCCAGCGCCTCCGGTACGTCCAGCACGATCGCCACCGGCAGCACGTCGTGCTCGCGGGCCACCTTGACCAGTGCGGCCCGGGCGTGCGGCTGGAGGTTGGTCGCGTCGACCACGGTGAGCCGGCCCCGGCGCAGCCGCAGCCCGGCGACGTGGTGCAGCGCGTCGAACGCGTCGGCGGAAGCGGACTGGTCGTTCTCGTCGTCGGCCACCATCCCCCGGAACGCGTCGGAGGAGAGCACCTGGCTGGGGAGGAAGTGCCGCCGGGCGAAGGCGGACTTGCCCGACCCGGAGACGCCGACCAGCGCCACCAGGGCGAGCTCGGGAATGTCCAGGATGGTCATGCGGTGGTCTCCTCCTTCCGGGTCGTTTGTTCCGTGCTGGTCAGCACCGCGATCTGTGTCGGGCTGCCCACGTCCGGGTCGTCGTCGCCGATGCCGCCGATCGTGGCGGTGTAGCCGTGGGCCGTCGCCACCCGGTCGACCCAGGCGGCGAACTCTGCCCGGGTCCACTCGAAGCGGTGGTCGGCGTGCCGGAACCGCCCGGCGCCCAACCCCTCGTAGCGGACGTTGTACTCGACGTTCGGGGTGGTCACCACGACCGTGCCGGGCCGGGCGTGCCCGAACACCGCGTCCTCCAGCGCCGGCAGGCGCGGCGGGTCGACGTGCTCGACGACCTCCATCAGCACCGCCGCGTCGTACCCGCGCAGCCGGTCGTCCCGATAGGTCAGCGCCGACTGCCACAGCTTGATCCGGTCCCGCTGCCGCTCCGGCAGCCGGTCCAGCCGCAGCCGCCGGGCGGCCAGGGCGAGCGCACGACTGGACACGTCGGTGCCGACGATCTCGGTGAACCGCCGGTCGGCGACCAGCGCGGCGAGCAGCGCCCCACCCCCACAGCCCAGGTCCAGCACCCGGCTGGCGCCGCTGGCCCGCAGCGCGGCCAGCACCGTCTCGCGCCGGCGTACGGCCAGTGAGGCGCGGGGTGCCTCGCGCGGCTGGTCGCTCTCGACGCTGTCGTCCGCGGGTGTCTCGTCGGCGAGGCGCAGCTCGGCCAGGCGGGCCAGCGCCTCGCCCGCGAGGGCCCGGCGGTGGGCCAGGTAGCGGCGGGTGATCAGGGACCGCTCCGGGTGGTCGGCCAGCCAGCCCGCGCCGGCCCGGAGCAGCTTGTCCACCTCGTCCGGCGCCACCCAGTAGTGCTTGGCGTCGTCCAGCACGGGCAGCAGCACGTACAGGTGGTTGAGCGCGTCGGCGACCCGCAGCGTGCCGGTGAGCGTCAGGTCGACGTAGCGGCTGTCGCCCCACTCCGGGTACGCCTCGTCCAGCGGGATCGGGGTGGCCGTCACCGCCCAGCCGAGCGGGGCGAAGACCCGTACGGCCAGTTCGGCACCGCCCCGACAGCGCAGCACCGGCGCCCGTACCGCCAGCGGGATCGGGGCGACGGCCAGCTCCGGCCGGGCGCGGGACTCGCCGCGCAGCGCCGACCGGAACACCTTGGCCAGCGCCGAGGAGAGCAGGCTGGACGCGGCGTACGGGCGGTCGTTGACGTACTGGCCGAGGGTGAACGTGCCCGGGGTGGCCGCCTGCCTGCGGCCCCGACCGCCGCCCAGCTTGAGCGGGTCGATCTCGACCAGCAGCGCCGCCGTGCACCGCTGCTCGTCCGCCTCCGGATAGAGCACGTGCGCGGTGCCCGTCGGCAGGTCGAAGCTCTGCACTCGGTCCGGGTGCTTGACGAGGAGGTGGCCGAGGTCGGTCGCGGGACGATGGGTCGTGGTCAGGGTCAGCAGCACTCGTCGATGGTGTCAGCTACGTCGATCGTGCGTCGTCCGGTTTTCCGCACTGACGACGCGGCGGAACGGCGACGCCCCGCCGACCGGTGCCGGTCGACGGAGCGTCGGGTGGTGTCGTGCCGATCAGGCGACGAACCGGGTCTTGCGACGGCGGGCCACCACGTAGCCGCCCATGCCGGCGACCAGGAGCAGGGCGCCGACGCTGGCGATCAGGCCGGTGGCGGAACCGGTGATCGGCAGGGTGTCGCCGTCACCGCCGCCCTGGCCACCGTCGGCCGTGCCCGGGGTGCCCTGGCCGCCGTCGCCGCCGGTGCTGCCTCCGCCCGTGCCGTTCACCACGATCTTCGCGGTGTCGTTGGCCGGCTTCAGGTCCTTGTAGAAGCCGCCATCGCACTTGCACGGCACGTTGATCTTCACGAGCCCGGTCGCGTTCGCGATCACCTTGTCGATGCGGAGCGTGAAGTCCAGGGTGGCGGTGTCGCCGGCCTTGAGGAAGGGATCCAGGTAGCAGAAGTAGTGGCGCGCCCCCGGCTTGCCCGGCTCGCCCCACTTGTCGCCGTTCGCCGGCATGCAGTTCTGCGGCACCTCGACCGCGGTCGTGCCCTCGGGCACGTCGAGCGCCATGTAGGTGACGGAGCTGTCGCCCCGGCTGTAGTCGAGCGTCGCCGGGCCGTTGTTGCGGACCCCGACGGTGGCCTTCACCGTGTCACCGGCCTTGCCGGTCAGCTTGGCGCCGAGCGCCTCGAGGTCGGTGCTGTTCTTGCCGGTGACCGTCACCTGGAGGCTGGACCAGTTGTTGTCCGGCTGGGTGTCCGCCTGGACAGCATTGGCGGTCATCTTGGCGCCGGCCTTGGCCAGGGTCAGTTCCCCGTCGGTGCCCGGCTCGCCGATCGTGATGCCGTGGTGGTCGAGGTACACCTGGAAGTCCTCGAACTCGGCCGGGGTCATCCACTGGATCTCGCCAGCCTTGAAGCCGGGGGCGAAGGAGTCTGCCCCGAGGACGTACGGCAGGGTGGCGCTGAGGGTGGTGCCCGCCGGGATCTCGTCCTTGAACTGGCAGGTACGCAGCTCGTCGCCGACGTAGGTGCAGTTGCTGTTGTGCTTGCCGGCGTTCAGGCCGTAGTCGTTGGAGAAGATGGCGGTAGCACCCTTGACGGTGGTCTCACCCGCGTTGGTGACCTTCAGCGGCGTGGTGAAACTCTTCCCGGGGCGCAGCGAGAGCTCGGTCCGCGGGCCGGCGGCCAGGTCGACGCCCTCGCCGATCCGGACGGTGGACTCGTCGGTGACGGCGTCGAAACCGTCGGCGCTCACCGTCGTCTTGAGCTTGCCGCTGTCGCCGTCCTTGGCCGAGTCGGTCGGGGCGACGGCCACCCTGAACAGGCCGCCGTAGGCCCACTCCTCGAGGCCGACCTCAAACCGATCCTGGCAGACCAGGACGTTCTGCTCCGGGCTGGTGCACTCGGTGTCGATCTCCGGCGTGAGCTTCACCTTGCCGGCGAGGCCCGTGTAGTCGTAACGGACGGTGAGACCGCGCACGATCACCGGCTTGCTGGCGTTCAGCCGGGGAGACGCGACCTTGCCCGCGGTGCCGGCCGCGATCGTGATGTCGTTCATGAACACACCCAGCTGGGTGGCCGGTTCGACGGCGGCGGCGGGGGTGGCGGAGGCGGCGACGAACGCGCCTGCGACGCCGATCCCGGCCAGCCAGCGCCGGGTGGAGTTGGTGAGCATGTGGGGGTCCTCCAGTGGGATTCAGGGGGAGCCCATTGAGCTTAAAGAATCCTTAAACGTCCCCGCTGTCCCCGGCGGCCCCAGGTGGCGGATATTGACCGAACGGCTGATCAACTTGATGCAATGTTTCGCCGACCGGGACCCGTCAACAGGGCGGGACACCGGGAGGTGCAGTGACGTACGAGGAGTTCGCCGACACGCGGCTGGGCGCCCTGCTGCGGTACGCGGTGATGCTGACCGGGGATCCGCACCAGGCGCAGGACCTCGTGCAGGACACCATGGTCAGGGTCCAGCTGAACTGGCGGCGGGTGGCCCGCAGCGACGTCCCGGAGCGGTACGTCCGCCGGATGCTCACCAACCAGTACGTCGACTGGCGCCGCGGCTCGTGGGCACGCCGGGTGCTGCTTCGCGGCGAACCGGACGAGGTGTCCGCACCGACTGACCACGCGCAGTCCGCAGTGGACCGGGACGAGGTCTGGTCCTGGCTGTCCCGGCTGCCCCGCCGGCAGCGCGCCGCGTTGGTGCTCCGCTACTACGAGGACCTGCCCGACGCCGAGATCGCGGAGATTCTCGGCTGCGCCGTCGGCACGGTCCGCTCGTGCATCTCCCGAGCGCTGGCCACCCTGCGAGCCGAGTACGTGGAGGTCTGCTGATGATCGAGGACGACCTGCGCGCGGCCTTCGCGCGGCTGGAGGCGCTGACCCCGCCGGCCGGCCCGGTCCGTGCCGCCATCGAGCGGGCCACGGTCCGCCGCCGGCGCCGCCGCTTCCGGCTTCGCCTCGGCGGTACGGCGTTGGCGCTGGTCGCCGCCGCGTTGGCCGGCTTCACGGCGATCGCGCCGGAGCCCCCGGAGACGGCGAACCTGCTGGGCGACTCTTCGCCGCCACCGCCCGCGGGCGCCCTGAACGTGCTGCTGATCGGCGTGGACGGGGACTCCGCCCGATCGGCGCGGTTCGCCGACTCGGTCCTGCTGGTGCACGTGCCGGCCGACCGCAGCCGGCTCTACCTGGTCTCGCTTCCCCGATACCTGGAGGTCATCGTCCCTGGCCGGGGCAAGCAACGGCTCAACGCGGCCTTTTCGCTCGGCGCCTCAGGGTCGCGGCCGGACCTGGACCGGGGCTACCGGGCCACCCGCGACGCGGTGGCAGACGCCCTTGGCGTACGGGTCGACGCCGGCGGGGTGCTCACCTACCCGATGGTACGGAAGTTCACCGACGCGGTCGGCGGCGTGCAGGTCTGCCTGCCGCAGCGGGTCCGCTCGACGCACACCGACCGGGTCTTCCCGGCCGGCTGCCAACGGTTGGACGGCACCGCCTCGGTAGACCTGCTCCGCCAACGGACCGGGCTGCCGGACGGCGTCCTGGACCGGGACCGCAACGCCGAGCGGTTCGCGGCCGGCCTGCTCCGCCGGATCGACGACCGGGGTGGGCTGACGAACCCGGTCGTGCTCGACACGCTGCTCCGGCAGCTCGGCTCCGAGCTGGTTGCCGACACCGGGGACCTCACCCTCACGGAACTGGTTTCGGTGGCCGGGAAGGCCGCCGACGCCGAGCCGGTCGGGGTCCTCCCGCCGGGCCTGCACATTGAGAAGAAGCAGGGGGACGTCCACTTCCGGCTCGATCCCGACCTCGGCCCGGGGTTCCTCTCCGCGCTGCGGGACGACCGGCTGGGCGAGTGGACGTCGGCTCACCCCGACCAGGTCACCCAGCTGGGTTGACCCGGGAGGGGCCGAACCGCCCCTCCCGCCACGTCAGCGGTAGTCGTCCTCGTCGGCGACGAACACCCGGGACTGTTCCATCGCGTCCCAGTCGTCGACCTCCAGGCCGCGGCGCGGCTCGGTCTCGCCGTCCTCAGGGTTGATCACCGCCGCCTGCTCGACCGCGTCGGCCGGCTCCGCCTCCAGGTCCCGCTCCTCCGGAGCGAGGTGGTCGCTCGGGGCGAAGTCCTCGTCGGGCTGACCCATCATCCCTCCCTGGATCTCGGTTCGGACGGTCACCACCACACCGTACGGGCTGGCTCCGGTCCCCGCTCGGTGCCGGGCCGAACGGCGCCGCTCGCGGCAACCGGGCCCGCCGGAGTCGGCGGATTGTCCCTCCCGTCGAGGTGCCCGGTGCCAGGATGGGGACGTGGGCTTTCTGGTCCGACTGGCGACCACCGCGATCGCGCTGTGGATCACCACCCTGATCGTGCCCGGAGTGGAGGTGACCGGCCGTAACGCCGCGGACACAGCGCTCACCCTGGTCGTGGTGGCGCTCATCTTCGGCGTCGTCAACGCGGTGCTCAAACCGATCATCAAGGTGCTCGGCTGCGTGTTCTACCTGCTCACCTTCGGGCTGTTCGCGTTCGTGGTCAACGCCCTGCTGTTCCTGTTCACCAACTGGATCGCCCAGGGGCTGCAGCTGCCGTTCCACGTCGAGGGCTTCGGGGCCGCCTTCTGGGGGGCCATCGTGGTGGCGGTGGTGAGCTGGCTGATCAGCACGGTGGTGCCGGAACGCCGGGAGGGCCGGTGAGCCGTTCGCGGGTCGGTTGTGTCCGTCGCCGCCGCCTACGGGATACTGCCCGCGATGGACAGCGCGGTCCGGCGCACCCAAGGAAGACAGCGGCCTGCACGGCCGAGAGCGGTAAGTAAGGAGCGTTCGACATGCCCATCGCTTCCCCCGAGGCTTACGCGGAGATGCTGGACCGGGCCAAGGCCGGTCGGTTCGCGTACCCCGCGATCAACGTGACCTCCTCGCAGACGCTGAACGCGGCGCTCAAGGGCTTCGCTGACGCGGAGAGCGACGGCATCATCCAGGTCTCCACCGGTGGCGCCGACTACCTCTCCGGCCCGTCCGTCAAGGACATGGTCACCGGCTCGGTGGCGTTCGCCAAGTACGCCCACGAGGTGGCGAAGAACTACCCGGTGAACATCGCGCTGCACACCGACCACTGCCCGAAGGACAAGCTGGACAAGTTCGTCCGGCCGCTGATGGGCATCTCCCAGGAGCGGGTGCAGCGCGGCGAGGAGCCGCTGTTCCAGTCGCACATGTGGGACGGCTCCGCCGTGCCGGTGGCGGAGAACCTGGAGATCGCCGAGCAGCTCCTCACCGAGGCCGCCAAGGGCAAGATCGTCCTCGAGATCGAGGTCGGCGTCGTCGGCGGCGAGGAGGACGGCGTCGAGAACGCCATCAACGAGAAGCTCTACACCACCGTCGAGGACGGCCTGGCCATGGTCGAGGCGCTCGGCCTCGGCGAGAAGGGCCGCTACATGGCGGCGCTGACCTTCGGCAACGTGCACGGCGTCTACAAGCCGGGCAACGTCAAGCTCCGCCCCCAGGTGCTCCACGACATCCAGGTGGCGGTCGGCGCCAAGTACGGCAAGGAGAAGCCGCTCAGCCTGGTCTTCCACGGCGGTTCCGGCTCGCTGCTGTCGGAGATCCGCGAGGCGCTGGACTACGGCGTGGTGAAGATGAACATCGACACCGACACCCAGTACTGCTTCACCCGGCCGGTGGCGGACCACATGTTCCGCAACTACGACGGCGTGCTCAAGGTCGACGGCGAGGTCGGCAACAAGAAGATGTACGACCCGCGCGTCTGGGGCAAGGCCGCCGAGGCCGGCATGGCCGCCCGAGTCGTCGAGGCCTGCGAGGCCCTGCGCTCGACCGGCACCAAGATGAAGTGACCTGAATGAAAGGAGGGGCCCCTTGTTAACACCCGTCTGTTAATAAGGGGCCCCTCCTTTCACTCGGTCAGTAGCCGGACCGCCTCGTGTATGTCGTCGGTGAGGTGCACTGTGGCCGACAGGTCGCCGAACGGGGACGCGGCCAGCAGCGGGCGCAGCAGCGACTCGACCGGCAGCTCGGCGGTCCAGTAGGCCCGGTCCAGGAAGACGTACGCCCCGCTCGCGCCATCGGTGCCGTAGTAGGTCTTGGTGGCGGCCTGGAACACCTCCTGCACCGTCCCGGCCCGGCCGGGCGCGAAGACGATCCCGCCCCGGGCCAGCCGCAGGATCGTGTCCTCCCGGATCGCGTTCGAGAAGTACTTGGCGATCCGCCCGGCGAACAGGTTCGCCGGCTCGTGCCCGTACAGCCAGGTGGGAATGGCCAGCCCGCCCGACCGGGCCCACTGGGTGCCGGCCGCCGCCGGGCGCGGCGTCGGCAGCGCCGGCCCGGCCGCGTATCGCTCGCGGACCCGGAGCGCCACCTCCGTGTAGCGGTCGTGGTCGGTGAAGTCGGGCGCGGTGGCGAGCAGGTCGATCGCCGCGGTCAGCTCCTCCGCCGGCCAGGCCGCGAGGAACGCGCCCAGGTTGGCCGCCTCCATCACGCCGGGACCGCCGCCGGTCACCACCAGCCGGTCGGCCCGCGCCAGCTCCCAGCCCAGCACCGCCGCCATCCGGTACGCGGAGCTGCCGCGCGGCACCGCGTGCCCGCCCATCACGCCCACCACGGACTGCGGGCCGTGCACCGCCAGCCAGGTACGGGTGTCGTCGGCCAGCGCGTTGTCCACCCCGTGGTCGTGCAGCCGCTGGCCGAGCGCCTCCCGGACGTCCGGCAGCGCGCCGCCGTGCGCCCGGAAGTGCGCGTACACCCGGGTGTCGTACATCCCCGCGAACCCCGCCTCCGCGAAGCCCGCGGCCAGGTCGTCAGCGCTGTAGAGATGGGCCGGCTGGGTCGGGTAGGGCAGCCCGGAGAACGGCGGGACCACGTTCGCGCCGCGCCGGACCAGGTCGGCGCCGACCTCCCGGCCGGCGAACCGGCAGCCCACGAAGAGGGTTCCGTGCACGTCGACGCCCCGCAGGTCGGGGACCGGATCGAGGTCGAGGCGCAGCCCCTGCACGATCAGACCGGCGAGAGTCCCCTCGGCCAGCCGTCGGTCGAACTCGGTTCGGGTCTCGATCTCGTCGATGGTGGTGTCGTGCGGCTCGATGACGTCCGCGGGAGGTGGGGTCGGCACGAGATCATCCTGCCCGGACCGGGCAAGTCGGCAAACATCGCTGCGTGGCATGGGCCGCCGGTACGTGCACCGGCACCGCAAGCGTGACGAACCCCTCAGCCGTTCAGCCGACCAGCTCGTCGGACCCCCTCGCGCAGCCGGGTGCGAAGCGGGTTGAATGGGGCGATGCAGAACCTGTTGCCTGAGCCACCGGCCACGCTACTGCCCGCACACGAGGAGGCCGACGCCGCGCTGGCCGCCGCCGCAGAGCAGGACACCGACGAGGCTTACGCCGAGGTCGCGGCCCGCTTCCCGAGCTACAACGCGGCCTGGGCGGCGCTCGGCGCCCGGGCGCTCGCGGCGGGCCAGGTCATTCCGGCGTACGCGTACTCGCGTACCGGCTACCACCGCGGGCTGGACCAGCTGCGCCGCAGCGGCTGGAAGGGACACGGCCCGGTGCCCTGGTCGCACGAGCCCAACCGGGGCTTCCTCCGCTGCCTCTACGTGCTCTCCCGCGCCGCCGGTGAGATCGGCGAGGCGGACGAGGCGGCCCGCTGCGCCCAGTTCCTCCGCGACTGCGATCCGGCCGCCGCGGACGCTCTGGCCAGCCACTGAGCCGCGTCGACGGCCGGTCCGAGCAGCAGATCGGGCCGGCCGTCGGCTGAGTTACAGCCCTTCGGCGACCGCGGCCGCGATCTTCAGCCAGGCGTCCCGGGTCGCCGACGAGAGCTGGCCGTACCGGATCGGCTCGCCGGTGTCGATGAGCCGCTCGTACGGCGCCAGCAGCACCGCCCGGGTCCGGGCGGCGAAGTGCGCCTGGATCGCCGGCAGGTCGAGTTCCTTGCGCGACGGCGGCATCGACACCACCGTCACCGTCTGGCGGACCAGCCGCTGCCGGCCGCTCTGCTCCAGGTGGTCGAGCATCCGAGCGGCGGTCTCCGCCGAGTCGTTCCGGGCCGACATGGTGACCACGAGCTGGTCGGTGGCGTCCATCGCGGCCTGCCAGTTCTGGGCTCGGACGTTGTTGCCGGTGTCCACGAAGATCAGCTTGTAGAAGCGGCTGACCACGTCACGGAGCTCGGCGAACGCGGCGGCGGTGAGCATCTCCCCACCGGTCGCCGACTCGTCCGAGGCGAGCACGTCGAACATCCCCTCGCCCTGCGAGCGGACGTACTGCGACAGGTCGCCGACCCGGCCGTGCGCACCCTGGAACTGCGCCAGGTCGCGCAGCAGGTCGCGGACCGTACGGGAGTGGAAGTCCTGCTGGGCCCGCATGCCCAGGGTGCCCTGGGTCTCGTTGTTGTCCCAGGCCAGCACGTATCCGCCGCGCTTCTGGCCGAAGGTCATCGCGAGCAGCAGGATGGCGACGGTCTTGCCGGCGCCGCCCTTCGGGTTGACCACGGTCACCTGGCGCAGCCCGCCGAAGTTGCGCCGGACCATCTCGACGTCCCGCTTCACCTCCTGCTCGTGCCGCCCGGGTGCGAGCCGGACCAGGCCGATCCGGTTCACCACCGCCCGGACTCCCATGGTGGCCACCGGGTCGACCGGCCGGGCCTGGCGGCGGCGGGCGAAGTCCTCGGCCGTCGGAGTGGCGCCGTTCTCCGGGGTCCAGCCCGCCTCCGGGTACGCGGCGGGCGCCGGCTGCTGCGACGCCGGCGGCCCGGGCTGTGGCGGCGCGGGGGCACCCTGCTGCGGCCAGGCCGGCGGGTACGGGCCCGGCGGCGCGGTTGGCCCGCCCGCCTGCGCGGGCGGCGGGTGCGCCGACGTCACCGGGTACCCCGGTTGTCCGTACCCGACCGGTCCCGGCGGGTACGCCGTGCCGTCACCGTACGGCCGCAGCGGTACGCCCGGCGCGGGCGGGAACGGCCCGAGCCGCGGCGCCGGGCTCTCCGGCGGCACCGGATCGGCGGCACTCGGCGGCGGCGCAGTTCGGGCGTCCGGCGGCGGTGGGCCGACATCCGTCGCTCCGCCTTCGGTCTGTGCCATGGCCGGACCGGTTCCCGTCGATTCCGACGGGGACGCCTCGGCGGGCGCTTCACTCGCGGAGCTGGTGAACCGCTGCGGCGGCTGCGCCCACGGCGACTCGTTCCGGCTGCCGGCCGTCGCCGCAGCCTCACCGGTCGGGCCGGAACCGTCCGCCGGCATGCCCCCCGACCCGCCGCCCGGCCTTGTCTCGCTGCCCGGGGGCGAGTTCGCCGCCTGGCCGTCGGGGCCGGGCACCGGGTGGTCGAGGGTGAATGGCAGGTCCAGGTCGACCGGGGGCTGCGCGGTGCGGGGCGCGGGCACCCTGTCGGCGGTGTCCGGGGGCATCTGGTCCGGGTCGGGTCCGGCGGCGGTCGGGTCGGTCAGATCCTGCGGCCAGAGCGGCTCGATGTCCCGCTCGGGCCCCTGTGGTTGGCCCGGAACGTGGGCCCGGTCGGCATTCTCGTGCACCACGGCATCCTCCCCATTCCTATCGCCGAGGATAGGTCGTCCGGTTTGCCGGGTGATCCGACCGGATCGACGGAGGTCAGGCCGTCCAGACCGCCCAGGCACCCGGCTCGGTCCACCAGGACCGCTTCCGGTTCAGCTCGCCCTCGACGCCGTCGTCGAGGAAGGGCACCTTCTCGTCGCGCGGTACCACCGCCACCGCCCGCCCGCGGGCCCGGCGCACTTCGAGTCGTACCCGCTTCCGGCCCAATGCGGACCGGGTGACCACGGGCACGGCCACCGCCACGTCGACCCGCCCGTCGGTCGGGTCCGGGTCGGTCAGCAGCGCCACGTCGTCCAGGCGCCCGTACCCGCCGGCGTTGCCGATCGCGCAGGCCATGATCGGGTCCTCGCCCTGGGAGAGCACGGCGCCGTCGACCTCGACCCGGGCCCGCCAGTGCAGCGGGCGGCCCGCGTCGTCGGCGGCGCCGAGCAGCGCGCCGTCCAGGGTCACCGAACCGCCGTCGTTGCGCAGGAGGTCGAGCCGGCGGGCCGTGCCGTCGAGCACCGCGGCGGCCACCGCCGCGGGGTCCCGCGGCAGCCCGAGCTGCGCGGCCAGGTCACGCGCCGTCCCGCTCCGGGCCGGGTCGAGCGGGAGTACGCCGACCGGTGGCAGGTCCGGGACCGTCCGGTTACCGGGCAGGTCGGTGGGGCGGCGGCTGGGTGGCGGAGCGTACCGCCGGACCAGCCGGCGTAGCACGGCGCGCAACTGTCCGTCACTGGCCGTGGCGACCACCAGGCGAATCTTGCCGTCCGGGTCGGGCCAGGTGAGCCCGCCCTCCCGCGGCGGTCCGTCGAGGCGGGCCAGCACCTCGTCGATCTCGGCGTCCGATCGGGCGGTGACCGTCTCCACCCGGGCGCCCCGGGCGGTCAGGGCGTCCGCGCAGGCCAGCACCGGTACGCGCGGCGCCTCGCAGCGCTCCTCCGAGTTGGCGTCGGTGGCCTCGTCGGCGCCACCGCAGCAGGCTCCGCCACTGCCGCAGCCCCCTCCGGACGCGTCCCGCCCAGAGCCGAGGGTGAGCAGCACCACGTCGTACACGAAGGAGCCTCCCGCTTCTCGACGAACCCCTGCCGGTTCCGCCGTCACTACTTGTTAGCCTGACACCCCGGGCTCGCTGACCGGTCGCCACCTGGCACCCGAGCCTTCTGGAGGCGGAAGAGATGCCAGCGATCGTGCTCCTCGGCGCCCAGTGGGGCGACGAGGGCAAGGGCAAGGTTACCGACCTGCTGGGTGGGCGGGTCGACTACGTGGTGCGCTACTCCGGCGGCAACAACGCCGGTCACACCGTCATCACCCCGGACGGGCAGAAGTACGCGCTGCACCTCATGCCGTCCGGCGCGCTGTCGCCGAACGCGATGATTGTCATCGGCAACGGCGTGGTGGTCGATCCGAAGGTGCTGCTGGAGGAGATCGACGGGCTCGCCGAGCGGGGCGTGGACGTCTCCCGGCTGCGGATCTCCGGCGACGCGCACCTGATCATGCCCCACCACCGGGCACTGGACCGGGTGGTCGAGCGCTACCTCGGCTCGTCCCGGATCGGCACCACCGGCCGGGGCATCGGCCCGGCGTACGGCGACAAGGTCGCCCGGATGGGCATCCGGCTCCAGGATCTGCTCGACCCCGGCATCCTGCGCAAGAAGCTGGAGCTGGCGCTCCGCGAGAAGAACCAGGTGCTGTTCAAGGTCTACAACCGCAAGGCGATCGACGTCGACGCGACGATCGAGGAGTACCTGGCGTACGCGGAGCGGCTCACGCCGTACATCGCGGAGACCCGGGTCATGCTCTGGGACGCGCTGGACCGCGGCGAGACGGTGCTGCTGGAGGGCGCCCAGGCCACCATGCTCGACATGGACCACGGCACGTACCCCTTCGTGACCTCGTCCAACCCGACAGCCGGTGGGGCGTGCGTGGGCGCGGGCATCCCGCCGACCGCGATCACCAAGGTCATCGCGGTGAGCAAGGCGTACACCACCCGGGTGGGTTCGGGTCCGTTCCCGACAGAGCTGTTCGACGACAACGGCCAGCACCTGCGCAAGATCGGCCACGAGTACGGCACCACCACCGGCCGGGAGCGCCGCTGCGGTTGGTTCGACGCCGTCGTGGCCCGGTACGCGTGCCGCCTCAACGGCGTCACCGACCTGGTCATCACCAAGCTGGACGTGCTCACCGGCCTGTCGAAGGTGCCGATCTGCGTCGGGTACGAGATCAACGGCGAGCGCTTCGACGACATGCCGATGACGCAGACCGACTTCCACCACGCCACGCCGATCTACGAAGAGCTGGACGGCTGGTGGGAGGACATCACCAAGGCAAGGACCGAGGACGAGCTCCCCGAGAACGCGAGACGCTACATCGCGCGGATCGAGGAACTCTGCGGCACCCGTGTCAGCGTGGTAGGCGTAGGCCCCGGCCGCGAGGAAAACGTCCTCCGGCACCCCCTCCTCCCGTAACAGTAGGATGCGGGGTCGTGCGGGTTCTTCTTGTGGGTGGTGGGGGGCGGGAGCATGCGCTCGCGCTCGGGTTGGTCGGCGATCCAGCCGTCACGGCGGTCGTCGCGGCGCCGGGGAATCCTGGGATCGGTGAGGTCGCCTCGCTGCGGGCGATCGACCCGAACGATCCGGCGTCCGTCGCCGGGCTCGCCGTCGAGGTGGGGGCCGACCTGGTGGTGATCGGGCCGGAGGCGCCGCTGGTGGCCGGGGTCGCCGACGCGGTACGCGCCAAGGGCATCCCGGCGTTCGGCCCGTCGGCGGAGGCGGCCCGGCTGGAGGGCTCCAAGGCGTTCGCCAAGGACGTGATGACCGCCGCCGGCGTGCCCACCGCCCGGGCGTACACCTGCACCGACGCGGAGAGCGTCGGCCGGGCGCTGGACGAGTTCGGCCCGCCGTACGTGGTGAAGAGCGACGGGCTGGCCGCCGGCAAGGGCGTCGTGGTGACCAGCGACCGGGCGGTCGCCGAAAAGCACGCACAGGACTGCGGCCGGGTCGTGATCGAGGAGTATCTGGCCGGGCCCGAGGTTTCCCTCTTCGTGGTCACCGACGGGGAGGCGGCCGTACCGCTGTTGCCCGCCCAGGACTTCAAGCGGGTCGGCGACGGCGACACCGGCCCGAACACGGGCGGCATGGGGGCGTACGCGCCGCTGCCCTGGGCGCCGTCCGGCCTGGTGGACGACGTCATGCGCGACGTCGTGCACCCGACGCTGGCCGAGCTGCGCCGCCGGGGCACACCCTTCGCCGGTCTGCTCTACGTGGGCCTGGCGATCACCGCCGCAGGCCCCCGGGTGATCGAGTTCAACGCCCGCTTCGGCGACCCGGAGACCCAGGTCGTCCTCGCCCTGCTGGAGACGCCGCTCGCCGGGCTGCTGCACGCCGCCGCCACCGGCACCCTCGCCGCGCACCCGCCGCTGCGTTGGCGGGACGGCGCGGCGGTCACCGTCGTGGTGGCGGCCGAGGGCTATCCGGCGGCGCCGCGTACCGGCGACGTGATCACCGGAGCGGACCGCCCCGGGATGATCCACGCCGGCACCCGCCTGGACGCCGAGGGCACCGTACGCTCCGCCGGGGGCCGGGTCCTCTGTGGTACGGCCACCGGCCCCGACCTGTCCGCCGCGCGGGACGCCGCCTACGCCCTGGTACGCGGCATCGAGCTGGCCGGCTCGCACCACCGCACCGACATCGCCGCCGCCGCGGTGGACGGCCGGATCAGTATTCCCGCCTGACCGGGCAACCTCGGGCACCGTCGCCTCCGTTTGAGCGGTGAGGCGAGGAGGTGGCCGGGTTGCCGGTGGATCTCGAGGGTTACCGCGAGTACGTCGCGGCGCGGTTGGAGCCGCTGCGGCGGACGGCGTACCTGCTCTGCGGCGACTGGCACACCGCGGACGACCTGGCGTCGTCGGCGCTGCCGGCCGAGCGGGCTGGCGGATCATCCGGTCGAGCTGCGGCACCGGGGGTGGGGCCCGTCAGCCCCCTGTGCTGCCCGACTCAGTCGTAGTAGCGGCGCAGTTCGCGGCCGAGCACCTTGCCGGTGGCGTTGCGGGGCAGGTACTTCACGAAGACCACGTCCCGGGGCACCGAGAAGCGGGCCAGGTAGTGCCGCACGTACTCGCGGATCGCCTCCGGGTCGAGCGTCTCGCCGGGGTGCAGGGCCAGGAACGCGGCGAGCCGCTGGCCGTACTCCGGGTCGGGTACGCCGATCACCGCGACCTCGCGGACCTGGGGCAGCCGGGCGACCAGGTCCTCCACCTCGGTGGGGAAGACGTTCTCGCCCCCGGAGACGATCATGTCGTCGGCCCGCCCGTCGACGAAGAGCAGGCCGTCGGCGGTGAGCCGGCCCAGGTCGCCGGTGTCCAGCAGGCCATCGCGGCGCTCCCGGCCAGCACCCGAGGTGTATCCCTCGAAGAGCATCTCGTTGCCCACGAAGATCCGCCCGACCTGGCCGTCCGGGACTGGCGCGCCGCGTTGGTCCAGGAGCGCCAGGCGGGTGCCCTGCGGCGGGCGGCCGGCGGTGTTGGGTGCTCGGCGCAGGTCGGCCGGGTCGGCGATGGACGCCCAGGAGGCCTCGGTCGAACCGTAGAGGTTGTAGAGGATGTCCCCGTAGCGGTCCATGAACGCGGTGGCCAGCCCGCCGGGGAGCGCGGACCCGCTGACCGCGACCACCTTCAGCGGCGGCCGGGGGTCCGGCGGTGGCAACTCCATCAGCCGTTGCAGCATCACCGGTACGGCGAACAGCGCGTCGCAGGGCTGCCCCGTCAGGGCGGCCAGCGTGGCGGCCGGGTCGAACCGGCGGTGCAGCACGACGGTGGCGCGCATCGCGAAGGCCACCTGGAGGGCCCCGTACCCCCAGGTGTGGAAGAGCGGCGCGGCGATCATCACGGTGTTCCGAGCGTGCAGCGGGATCCGGTCGATGATGGACACCAGCGGGCCGAAACCGGTCGGCGTGGGTCGGCGGGCGCCCTTGGGCGCCCCGGTGGTGCCGGAGGTGAGGACGATGGTCCGGCCGCCCCGCTCCGGCGGCTGGAGCTGCTCCCCGGGCACGGCGCCGGCGATCAGCTCCTCCCGGCCGCGCTCGTCGACCCGGTGCACGTCAGCAGGGAGGCCGAGGACCCGCTCGGCGAACTCGGCGTCATGCACCAGCACCCGCAGCGCCTGCTCCTCGGCCACGGTGGCGAGCTGCGCCGCGGCGAGCCCGGTATTGACCAGGACGGCGTCCGCGCCGAGCAGCATCGCCGCGACGACCGCCTCGATCAGCCCGTGGTGGTTGCGGCACAGCACGCCGACCCGGTCGCCGGCCCGGACGCCGAGCCCGGCCCGCATCGACCGGGCCAGCCGCTCCGCCCGGTCCAGCAGTTCCCGGTACGTCAGCGCGGCGCCATGCTCGTCGACCACCGCGGTACGCCCGGGGTCGCGGGCGGCGGCCTGGCGCAGCTCACCGGCGAGGCTCCAGCCCCACTTGCGCAGCGCGCCGAGCTGGGCGGCGACCCGGATCGGGTGGCCCGGGTTGAGCAGTCCGCGTCGGTTCAGGGTGGCGACGATGAACGGCAGGTCCAAGCCGCGAGCCTCCTTTTGATCAGCGGATCTGCATCCCGGAGATGGCCCGGGAGATTACCAGTCGCTGGATTTCGGAGGTGCCTTCGAAGATGGTGTAGATCTTGGCGTCCCGGTACCAGCGTTCCACCGGGTGGTCGCGCAGGAAGCCGGCGCCGCCGAGCAGCTGGACCGCCTTCTCGGTGACCGAGACGGCCACCTCGCCGGCCTTGAGCTTGGACATCGAGCCCTCGCCCGCGGTGAACGACCGGTTGTTGCGGCCCATCCAGGATGCCCGCCAGACCAGCAGCCGCGCCGCGTCGATCTCCATTTTCATGTCGGCGAGCGCGAACGCGACCGCCTGGTTCTCGATGATCGGGCGGCCGAACTGGACGCGGTCCCTGGCGTAGTCGAGGGCGTACTCGTACGCGGCGCGGGCCACGCCGAGCGCCTGTGCGCCGACGGTCGGGCGGGACAGCTCGAAGGTGCGCATGGCCGCCTGGCCGGAAGCGCGCTGCCCGGTGCGGGCCCGGGCCAGCCGCTCGTCCAGCGCCTCGTGGCCGCCGAGCAGGCAGCGCCCCGGCACCCGTACGTCGTCGAGGAAGATGTCGGCGGTGTGGGAGGCGCGCAGCCCGAGCTTGCGCAGTTTGCGGGTGGCGGTCAGTCCCGGCGTGCCGGGTGGTACGACGAACGCCGCCTGGCCCCGCGAGCCGAGTTCGGGGTCGACCGACGCGGTGACCACGTGCACCCCGGCGATCCCGCCGTTGGTGGCGTACGCCTTCTGCCCGTTCAGCACCCACTCGTCGGTGGCCTCGTCGTAGACCGCGCGACTACGCATGGCCCCGACGTCGGAGCCGGCCTCCGGCTCCGTGCTGCAGAAGGCGGCGACCGTCGGCTGGTCGACGCCGCCGAAGCACTGCGGCACCCATTCGACCAGCTGGTCGGGGGTGCCGGCGCCGTAGATGGCGGCGACGGCCAGCGAGGTGCCGAAGATGCTCAACCCGATGCCGGCGTCACCCCAGAACAGCTCCTCGCCGGCGATCGGCAGGGAGAGGCCGGTGGGGTCGGCCCAGCAGGTGGCGAGGAACTCGAAGCCGTACAGCCCGACCTTCGCCGCCTCCTGGATGATCGGCCAGGGGGTCTCCTCGCGGGCGTCCCACTCGGCTGCGGCCGGGCGCACGACGTCGGTGGCGAAGCCGTGCACCCAGTCGCGGAGATCCCGCTGTTCCTCGTTCAGGTCGAGCGAGAACTCGGCCATCTCAGGACTTGGGGATGTCGAACAGGTTGGCGATGTTGGCGGCGAGGCCCAGGTCGCCCTTGGCCTTGAGCTTGCCGGTCATGAACATCATCACCGGGTTGCCGCCACCGGAGACGATCTTCAGGAAGTCGACCGGGCTCATGGTGAGGCTGAGCTTCGGGTCCCGCGACGGGGTGTCCGAGACGGCGCAGGTGGCGTTCTCGATGACAACCTCGTAGGTGTCGGTGCCGCCGTCGGCGCGGCCGGTGATGTTCCAGTGGATACACGCGTTGGCGGAGCCGGCGCGGTCGGCCCGGAACAGCGACGGCATACGGTCGAAGACCGCGCCCAGGATCTTGCCGCGCAGGTCGCCGGACATGACCTCGGCGATCTTGGCGTCCGGGGTGGACTTGACCAGCTGCGCGAACTCCTTCGGGCTGACGTTCGCGAAGTTGGCCGGGTCGAAGTCCGTCATGGGATGCACCTCTCGGGGCGGGCAGACTTTGGTTACTCCAGCGTAACCCTACGCGGGAGTAGGTATGCTCGCAAGGTGCCCGGCACACCACCCACTTTCAAGCGCCTGCCCCGCGCCGTACGGGAGCAGCAGATGCTCGACGCGGCGGTCAAGGTCTTCTCCCGCCGAGGTTTCCACGCGGCCAGCATGGACGAGATCGCCGACGACGCCGGCATCTCCAAGCCGATGGTCTACGCGTACCTGGGCACGAAGGAGGAACTCTTCGTCGCCTGCCTGCACCGGGAGGGCACCCGGATGCTGGCGGCCATAGCCGGGGCGGCCGCCCCCGACCTGCCCGCCGACGAACTGCTCTGGCGCGGGCTGCGCGCCTTCTTCGGCTTCGTCGGCGCACACCGGGACGGCTGGGCGGTGCTCTACCGGCAGGCCCGCGGCGAGCGGCCGTTCGCCGCCGAGGTGGCCACCATGCGCGGCCGGGTGGTCGAGGTGGTCGCCGGCATGCTCGACCACGCGCTGCGCGTGAACGGGCGGGAGGTGAGCGCCACCGACCTGGAGGTGGCCGCGTACGCCCTGGTCGGGGCGAGCGAGTCGCTGGCCGACTGGCTCGCCGACCACCCCGAGGCGGACCCGGAGAAGACCGCCACCCGGATGATGAACGTCGCCTGGCTCGGTGCCGACCAGCTCCTACGCGGCATCACCTGGCACCCGCCCGAGGCGTGAGGAGGGGCCCTCTTTCCTCCTCAGCGGACGGTGCCCTCCAGCTGCGGCCCGCCGGACAGCGCGTCGTGCAGGGCGAAGTCCCAGGCCGCATCGGTGGCCGCGGCGCCGAATGCCACCGTGGACGGCAACGGCACCGGCAGCTTGAACGACACCTCCACCGTGTACGCCTCCGGCAGCCGGCCCTCCAGCGCGGCCAGGCAGCGTGCCTTGCTCCACATGCCGTGCGCGATCGGCCGGGGGAAACCGAACAGGCGTGCCCCCAGTACCGAGGTGTGGATCGGGTTGTGGTCCCCGGAGACCCGGGCGTAGTCGGCCCCGACCCGGGGGGTCACCCGCCACTGCGCCGAGGCGGCCGGCGGGGTCGGGCGGTCGCCCCGGTCGCGCCGCGGGCCGCCGCCCGCCTTCCGCTCCTTCCCCAGGTACGTCGAGACGCCGTGCCAGACCTCCTCGCCGCCGACCGAGCCGATCAGCACCACGTCGAGCTGCCGGCCCCGCTCGTGCGGGCGCAGGTGCTCCGCGTACGTGCGGAAGTCCAGGGTCTCGCCGGCCTCGACCGGCCGGTGCACGGTGATCCGGTTCGCCACGTGCACCATCCCGGTCAACGGAATGGGGAACTCCGCCACGGTCATCAGCCGCAGCGCCAGCGGAAAGCCCAGCACGTGCGGGTACGTGGCCGGCAGCCGGTCGGCGAGCCGGAACCCGCAGACCCGGTCGTACTCGGCCAGGTGCGCCCGGTCCACGGTCACCCCGCTGACGCCCAGCTCCACCTCGGGCAGGTCCGGCCCGCGCCGCCCACCCATCCCGGGCAGCGCCCCGATCAGGGCGCGCCGGTAGAGCGCGCCGGCCGCCGGCATCCGGGGCAGGTCGATCCGGACCCGTTCCCCGGTGGCCCCGGCCGCCGGTCGGGTGGCCGTCCCGGCGACCGCCGCCAGGTTCCGGGCCGCGGTGAGATCCTGGGTCGGGCCTTCGATCAGCTCGTGCACCGACAGCTCCTCGGCCGGCTCCTCCGCCCGCCGCTGCTTCCGTCGCGCCATCACGCCCCCGGGAGGCTCTGGCCGCAGACCCGGACGAGGTTGCCGCTGACCGCGCCGGTCGCCGGCCAGCCCAGCCAGCCGATCGTCTCGGCCACGTCGACCGGCAGGCCGCCCTGGGCCATGCTGTTCATCCGCCGGCCCGCCTCGCGCAGCACCAGCGGCATCCGGGCGGTCAGCCGGGTCTCGATGAACCCGGGCGCGACCGCGTTGAGGCTGATGCCGCGCTCGCGCAGCACCGGGGCGAGCGAGTCGACCAGGCCGATCACGCCGGCCTTGCTGGTCGCGTAGTTGGTCTGCCCCCGGTTGCCGGCGATGCCGGCGATCGAGGAGACCGAGACAATTCGCCCGCCGGCCGGGATCAGGTCGCGTGCCAGCAGCACGTCGTTGATTCGTTCCTGGCTGGAGAGGTTCACGTCGATGACCGAGTCCCACCGGTCGGCGTCCATCCGGCCGAGGGTCTTGTCCCGGGTGATGCCCGCGTTGTGCACCACCACGTCGACCCGGCCGTGCCGGCCGGCCAGATGCTCGGCCAGCCGGGTCGGGGCGTCCGGCGAGGTCAGGTCGAGCTGCACCGCGCTGCCGCCGATCTCGTTGACGACCGCGGCCAGCGCGTCCCCGGCGGCGGGTACGTCCAGCGCCACGACCCGGGCGCCGTCCCGGGCGAGCACCCGGGCCAGCGCCGCGCCGATGCCCCGCGCCGCCCCGGTCACCAGGACGACCTGCCCGTCCAGCGGACGGTCCCAGTCAGCCGGCGCGGTGGCGGTGCCGGCGCCGACCCGGATCACCTGCCCCGACACGTACGCGGACCGGCCGGACAGCAGGAAGCGCAGGGTGGCCTCCAGGCTGACCGGGGTGCCGGCGTCCCCGTCCGGCGTGACGTAGACCAACTGGGCGGTGACGCCCCGGCCGAACTCCTTGCCGATGCTGCGGGTCAGCCCCTCCAGGGCGCGCTGCGCGGTCGCCTCGCGCGGCGAGCCGCACTCGGCCGGCGGGGTGCCGAGCACGACCACCCGGCCGCTGCCCAGCAGCGCCCGGGCCTGCGGGTGGAAGAAGTCGTAGAGCTGGCGCAGCCCGGTGGAGTCGGTGATGCCGGTGGCGTCGTACACCAGGGCGGCGAAGCGCGAGGTGGCGGCGGTGACGGCGGCCGGGTCGGCCAGCTCGACCCCGGCGGCGGTGAGGATCTTGCCCACCGGCTCGGCGAGCCGGCCACCGGCCGCGGAGTCGAGCAGGACCGGCCCGGGAACGAGCGGGTCGCCCGGCGTGTGTCGGCGCAGTCGAGGCGGATCGGGCAGCCCGAGGCGCTTGACCAGCGCGCGACCGGCCCCCGTCTGGACGAAGCTCGCGTACCTGTCGGTCATAGGCGTAGCCTACTGGCGGGTAGGGTTCGGGCAACAGCTTCGAGGAGGCCGATCGTGCAGAGTGTCCGGCGGGTCGCGGTCATCGGCGGCAACCGCATCCCCTTCGCCCGGTCCAACTCGCGCTACGCGCAGGCGTCCAACGCGGACCTGCTCGGCGCGGCGCTCGACGGCCTGGTCGCCCGGTTCGGCCTGGCCGGGCAGCGGGTCGGCGAGGTGGTCGCCGGGGCGGTGCTCAAGCACTCCCGGGACTTCAACCTGACCCGCGAGGTCGTGCTCGGCTCGAAGCTCGACCCGCACACCCCGGCGTACGACGTCCAGCAGGCCTGCGGCACCGGGCTCGAAGCCGCCATCCTGGTCGCCAACAAGATCGCGCTCGGGCAGCTCGAGGTCGGCATCGCCGGCGGCGTGGACACCACTTCGGACGCGCCGCTGGCCCTCAACGAGGACCTGCGCCGCACGCTGCTCCAGCTCAACTCCGCCCGGACCCTCGGCGAGCGGCTGAAGGCCGCCGCGAGGCTGCGCCCGCACCAGCCGTTCAGGCCGGAGACCCCGCGCAACGCGGAGCCGCGTACCGGGCTGTCCATGGGGGAGCACGCCGCGCGGACGGCGCTGCGCTGGCACATCGACCGGCAGGCCCAGGACGAGCTGGCGCTCCGCTCGCACCAGCGGCTCGCCGCCGCGTATGAGAAGGGTTTCTTCGACGATCTGATGACCCCCTACCTGGGGCTGACGCGCGACCAGAACCTCCGCCCGGACACCAGCCTGGAGAAGCTCGGCTCGCTCAGGCCGGTCTTCGGCACGAAGGGGCCGGACGCCGAGCAGGCCACCATGACCGCCGGCAACTCCTCCCCGCTCACCGACGGCGCGTCGACCGTGCTGCTGGCCTCCGAGGAGTGGGCGCGGGAGCACCACCTGCCGGTGCTGGCCTGGTTCTCCTGGTCCGAGACGGCCGCGGTCGACTTCGTGCACGGCGACGAGGGGCTGCTGATGGCCCCCACGTACGCGGTGCCTCGGATGCTGGCCCGGGCCGGCCTCACCCTGCAGGACTTCGACTTCTACGAGATCCACGAGGCGTTCGCCGCGCAGGTGCTGGCCACCCTGGCCGCCTGGGAGTCGCCGGAGTTCTGCAAGGAGCGGCTGGGCCTGGACGCGCCGCTCGGGTCGATCGAGCGGGACCGGCTCAACGTCAACGGCTCGTCGCTGGCCGCCGGGCACCCGTTCGCGGCGACCGGTGGCCGGATCGTGGCCACCCTGGCCAAGCTGCTCGCCGAGAAGGGGAGCGGGCGCGGCCTGATCTCCATCTGCGCGGCCGGCGGGCAGGGCGTGACGGCGATCCTGGAGCGCTGACCGTTCGCACACCCCGCCCGGTGATTTCGGCGCCCCGCGCCGCTGGTGCCGGGGATCGCACCGACTGACTCGGTCACGCCCGCGGATCCCCGCCCTGTTCGCCTCGCAGCCAACCGAGGAACCGTGCGTGCAGGGCGTCGCCCGGCAGGTGCCTCAGGTCGGCCGCCGCGTCCGCCAGGTGCAGCGCCAGATAGATGCCGAGCGCCACGCGATTCCTCGCGTACTCCCTGAGCAGGCGGCTACGCCGGTCCGGGCAGGGCCAGTCGTGGCCGCACCCGGCGCATTCCCAGCCGGGCCGGATTGGCACGTGAGCCGCGCGAGCCACGGCCGATCGCACCCGTACGGCGTCGAGTCGGGCGAGCACCCGCCGCTGGCGGGGACCCGAGGGGTGGCCCAGTTCGACGCCCCGCAGGTTGATCCAGATCCCGTCGCTGTGCCGCTCACGCCGGCCCAGCTCGATCACCCGCAGGGTCAGCGTGCCGAGGCCGTAGCAGTAGTGCTGTTCGGCCACCTCCACGACGTCACCGATGCCGATCCGCCGTGCCCGGCCGGCCGTCACAGGATCACCCAGGCGTCCGAATCGGCTGGCGGTACCCCGAGCCGGAGCATCCAGGCGAAGGTCAGCAGCGGTGCCCGTCGGGGCATGGCCCGTCGCTGGTGCCCGAACCAGCCGCGCCAGCCGGCCCGCCGGGCCTTCGGGGGTTCGGGCGGGAGCACCGGTCGGCCCAGGTCGACCAGGCGGTTCGCCGCCGCGTTCGCCGGCCGGCACGGGCCGGGACCAGGCAGACCACGCAGAGGTTGCTCTCCAGATCGGGTACGTGACTGCTCAGGATCTCGCGCGCCGCCTCGGCCTCCGCCTCGTCGCGGCGCCACAACCGGCTGGTCGTCGACTGGTAGACACCCATTTCCCACTCCTGTCGGGCGCGGGGCGGGCGCACGGCGGGGCACCACCGGCCGCGGGGGAGTGCGGCCGGCGGTGGATCGCTGCCGTACGACGGGCCGTACGCCCGCCCCGTCACGGTCCGGCGCCACGCCGTCGGTCGACGCGACGTCGGTCTGGCCGGGAGCGGTCACGGCCGGACGCGCCACACCACCGCCCGGGTACGCGAAAGCGCGCACGGGTGGTAGACAGGAGGGGAGTCGTTCCCCGGGACGCGATCCGGCGTGGTTGCTCCCTTCGACTCGTGCCGGACCGGGAGTGGGAGAGGCCGCCAAACCAGCCCCACCCCGGTCCGTTTTCTTTCGGAGGTAACCTTACTGCCATTTGAATAAGGTGCCAAGGATGTTGAGGACCGCGACACGCCGCTAAAAGGGATCTACCCTTGCCGGACGGGTGGCGCGGACAGGAGGCGGGCCGTGAGTGACCGAGCGTGGCTCAGCGTGTCGATGCCGTATGTCGTTCCCGGATCCGCCGGGCAGGGCGACGTCTGGGCTGCTGACGCGGCACAACAAGGCGGCGTGGGTACGCAACGCCTGCTCGAAGTCGCGGAAATCGTGCCCGTGCCCGAGGTCGCCGAAGCGTTGCAGGTCGAGCCGGGCTCACCGGTTGTCGTACGCCGGCGACTGATGCTGTTGGACGATCGCCCGGTGGAGCTGACCGACTCGTACTATCCGGTTTCCATTGCTCGGGGCACCGCGCTCGCCGAGCCGCGCAAGATCCGCGGTGGCGCTGTCCGCCTGCTGGCTGAGGTGGGCTACGAACCCGGCTTGGTGCGGGAGGACGTCTACACACGAATGGCTGACGAGGCCGAGCGGCGCCTGCTCGGCCTGACCGGGCAGGAGTGGGTGCTCGGTCTCACGCGGCTGCTCAGCACCGGTCAGGGGGTGCCGATCGAGGTCAGCGTGATGACCATGGTGCCGCACGGGCGGCGCCTGCGATACGAGATGACGATCAACGACTCTGATGGGCGGAGCTGAGGTGGCCGACGGGCGCCCCCGGCACGAGCAGATCGCGGCGGACATTCGCGCTCGCATCATGTCCGGGGAGTTTCCGTCTGGCTCGCAACTGCCCTCAATTCCAAGCCTGGTGACCCGGTACGCCGCCGCGACGGCGACGGTCCAGCGAGCCCTCGGTGCGCTCAAGGCGGAAGGCTCGATCTACAGCGAGGTTGGTAGAGGCGTCTACGTCCGTCGCCGGCAGCCGCACGTCGTGGAGGCATCGGCCTACCTCGCTCCGATGCCTAACGGATATTCGTACCGCCTGCTGGACGTGTCGGAGGTCGTTCCACCACCCGAGGTCATTGACGGCCTGAGCCTCGGCGAGGGCGAGAAGGCGGTCCTGCGGCAGCGCCTCTTGCTGCACGGGGGCGAGCCCGTCGAGCTGTCCCGGTCCTACTACCCGAGTTCGATCGCGGCCGGCACCGAACTCGCCGAGCGCAAGAAGATCAACGGCGGGACGGGTCGCATCCTGGCGGAACTGGGCCTCCCGCAGCGGAACATGGTCGACCGGGTCTCGACACGGATGCCCACGTCCGACGAGGTCGAAATGCTGAACCTGCCTCCGTACGTCCCGGTGCTCCGCCAGCTTCGGGTGATCCACACCGACGGCGGACGACCGGTCGAGGTGTCCGTACTCGTCAAGGGCGGCCATCTGCACGAGCTGCGCTACGAACAGCAGCTCTCCGAGTGACCGCTGCCCCGGGTGGCCCCCACCGTTCGGGACATGTTGGGCCTCCAGCCTCGTATGTGGAGCGATCACGTGAGTCGTTTACGCCATCAGGTCGATAGCCACCGACACGCGGACAGCTCGGTCGCCGCACGGAGGTCAGGCAACCAAGCAAGGGTCAGACCTGCCACCCGTCAGGCGGTGGAGCCGCCGTCGATGGCGATCGACGCGCCGGTGATGTGCCGGCCGCCCTCGCCCACCAGGTGGCTGACCGTCGCCGCCACGTCGGCCGGCGTCCCGTAGCGGCCGAGGGCGATGTGCGACCGCTGCGTGTCCGCGCTGGCGCTGTCCGACGGGTTCATGTCGGTGTCGGTCGAACCGGGAAGGATCAGGTTGACGGTGATCCCACGCGGGCCGAGTTCGCGGGCGAGGGCCCGGGTCAGGCCGTTGACCGCGCTCTTGGTCATGGCGTAGACGCTGACCCCCGGGTCCGGGACGCGGCTGGCGAAGCTGCTGCCGATGTTGACGATTCGCCCGCCGTCGCCCATGTGGCCCACCGCCGCCTGGGTGGCCAGGAACGCCCCGCGTACGTGCACGGCGATGGCCAGGTCGAGGTAGTCGAGGCTGACCTTGCCGATCGGCCCGGCCGAGAAGACGCCGGCATTGTTGACCAGGATGTCCAGGCGCCCCAGTTCGGCGACGGTCCGCTCGACCGCGTCGACCACCGCCGTACCGTCGGCGCTGTCGGCGCGGATCGCCAGGCCGGTGCGGCCGTACGACTCGATGTCGGCGACCACGGCCTTCGCGCTGTCCTCCGCCGCCCGGTAGGTGAACGCGACGTGGGCGCCGTCTTCGGCCAGCCGGCGCGCGACGGCGGCACCGATCCCGCGGCTCCCGCCGGTGACAAGGGCAACCCTGCCGGTAAGTCTGGACACGCTTCCCCAATCCTGCCCATCGACTCGAAAGGTGATCACCTTATCTCCGGCATCGGGGCCGGTGATCGCTCCTCCCGGACCCATGCCACCAACAGCGGCGACCGGCGCGTACGGGAGAATGGGGGCGTGACGACGATCCCGAACGTGCTCGCCCACCGGTACGCCTCGCCCGAGCTGGTCGCCCTCTGGTCGCCCGAGGAAAAGGTACGGATGGAGCGGCGGCTCTGGCTCGCCGTACTCAAGGCCCAGCGGGACCTCGGCGTGCCGGTGCCGGACGGGGTGGTCGAGGCGTACGAGCGGGTGGTCGACGACGTCGACCTGGCCTCGATCGCGGAGCGGGAGCGGGTCACCCGGCACGACGTGAAGGCCCGGATCGAGGAGTTCAGCGCCCTCGCCGGGCACGAGCACGTGCACAAGGGGATGACCTCGCGCGATCTGACCGAGAACGTCGAGCAGCTCCAGGTTCGCGCCTCGTTGGAGCTGATCCGGGACCGGGTGGTCGCCACCTTGGCCCGGCTCGCCTGGCACGCACATGAGTACTCCGGCCTGGTGATGACCGGCCGGTCGCACAACGTCGCGGCGCAGGCCACCACGCTGGGCAAGCGCTTCGGCTCCGCCGCTGAGGAGCTGTTGATCGCGTACGAGCGGCTGGCGGACCTGATCGACCGTTACCCGCTACGCGGCATCAAGGGCCCGGTGGGCACCGCCGCCGACCAGCTCGACCTGTTCGACGGCGACGCCGACAAGGTGGCCGAGCTGGAGCGCCGGGTCGCCGAGCACCTGGGCTTCGCCCGGGTGCTGGACAGCGTCGGCCAGGTCTATCCGCGGTCGCTGGACTTCGACGTGCTCTCGTCGCTGACCCAGGTGGCCGCCGCGCCGTCGTCGCTGGCCACCACGATCCGGCTGATGGTCGGCCAGGAGCTGGTCACCGAGGGCTTCAAGCCCGGCCAGGTGGGCTCCAGCGCGATGCCGCACAAGATGAACACCCGCTCGTCGGAGCGGGTGAACGGCTTCGCCGTGATCATCCGCGGTTACCTGTCGATGGTCGGCGAGTTGGCTGGCGACCAGTGGAACGAGGGAGACGTCTCCTGCTCGGTGGTCCGCCGGGTTGCCCTGCCGGACGCGTTCTTCGCCGCCGACGGGCTGTTCCAGACCTTCCTCACCGTGCTGGACGAGTTCGGCCCGTACCCGGCGGTGATCAACCGGGAGCTGGAGCGTTTCCTGCCGTTCCTGGCCACCACCAAGATTCTGGTCGCGGCGGTGCGCCGGGGCGTCGGCCGGGAGGTCGCGCACGAGGTGATCAAGGAGCACGCGGTCGCGGTGGCGTTGGCCATGCGGGAGAAGGGCGCGGCCGAGAACGACCTCTTCGACCGCCTCGCGGCGGACGGCCGCCTGGGCCTGACCCGGGCCGAGATCGACGCCCTGGTCGCCGATCGCACCACCTTCGTCGGCGCCGCCGCCACCCAGGTTGACCGGGTAACGGCCCGCATCGCCAAGATCGTCGAATCCCACCCCCACGCCGCGGCCTACTCCCCACCCCCCATCCTCTGACCGAACCGTGGGCGGGTCAGGAGTCGCGGGTGGGGGTTTCCGCGGCGCTGCTGAGGTGGGGGGAGCTCGGCGGCGCCGCGACGCCGCCGGGGGCGGACGCGATCTCCGGGTCCCGGGCGGTTTCGGCCGCGACGATGGGCTGGTCGGAGGGCATGACCTCCGGCATCTTGGCTACCACGATCACCGCCGTGCCGTACGCGCAGATCTCCATCCACATCTCGCCGCAGTCCCGGCTGTCGAAGCGCATACCGATCACGGCGTTCGCGCCGAGCCGGCGGGCCTCCTCGCCCAGTCGCGCCACCGAGTCCGTACGCCAGCGGGTGAGGTTGTCCGGTGCCATCGGGTCGTACGCCCCACCGCGGAGGTTCTTGACCCCCTCGCGGTACGGGTTGCGTGTCCTCGCCAGCGAGGAGACCACTTCGCCGAGGATCTGGCGGATCTCGTAGCCGGGTAGTTGATCCGTCGTCACGACCAGCACGGTTCCGATGCTGTCAGTCGGGCGGCGACCCGAACGTCTGCCATGGTCACCTGATCGGATGCTGCGAAACGGGTCGGCGCGGACGGCCGGTGCTGAGCCGACCATCCGCGCCGCGGGCGGTGTCAACCGACCGAGACCACCCAGACGGGGTGTCGAGGGTGCGGACGGTCAGACACCGGCCACCGAGGTGATCCAGGACCGGCCGGACGCCACGCTGGCGTAGTTCTGGATGCTCTGGCCGTCGGCGGTCGAGGCGACACCGACCTGCACCCTGTTGTAGAACTGGGGGCCACCCGAGTCGCCCTTCCACGCGTTGCCGTTGATCCGGCTGCTGCGGATGGCCGGGCCGCCGTACGCGTCGGTGGCGGCGTTGCTGGTCACCTGGACGGTGGCGGTCTTCAGCTGGCTCGACGGCGAGCAGCCGCTGTAGCAGGTCATGCCCCAGCCGTAGATCGAGTTGGTCGAGCCGATCGGCGGGTTGCTGCTGGCGAGCGAGACGGTGGAGGTGCTGACCGGGCTGGAGAGCCGCATCAGCGCGAGGTCGTAGCGGGTGTAGGTGGTGCTGACGGTGCGCGTGGTGCCGCCCGAGGCGTAGTAGACGCTGCCGATCCGGACGGACATGCTGCCGCTGATGCAGTGCCGGGCGGTGAGCACCCACGACGAGGCGATCACGCTGCCGGAGCAGGTGAACGAGCCGTTGCTGAAGACGGCGGCGGCCCAGGGCGCCGACGAGACGGTGCCGCCGCCGATGATGTAGGGGCTCACGGGGGCGGCGACGGCGCCGCTGGCGGCGCCCAGCACGCCCACGAGGGCGGTGCCGAGCACGGCGAGCAGGGAACGGATGCGCATGGGGAAGCACTCCTTGCCTCACGGACCCGGGATCGCCGGGTCGGTCGAGCCGGTGGGGGCGCGGGTCACCCGACCGGTCTAGCATCGAACATTATCGATGCAGGGTAGAGGCCGTCGGTGGCCGTGGCAAGGATTTGATCGAGCTTAACGGATGTAACGATTTGGCGTCCCCGGCGCGGCGTAGTCCCTGCTCCGGCACGTTGCGCCCGCAGCCGGGGCATCCCGCGTTTCCGCACTCCGCAGGCAACGCCGATCACTGCCTGAACTCTCCCCGGCCGATTCGGCCGAGGCGGAATCTGCCAGGTAGGCTGGCTGCGCTCGCCCGTTGTGGGTCGGCACCCAACTGCGTACACAGTCAGGAGTGCCCCGTGCCTCGCGTCGTCGTCGACGTCATGCTCAAGCCCGAGATCCTCGATCCGCAGGGCCAGGCCGTCGCAAACGCGCTGCCCCGGCTCGGCGTCAGTGACGTCGCCTCGGTCCGGATCGGCAGGCGGATCGAGATCGAGTTCACCGGTGAACCGGACCTGGACCGGGCCCGGGAGATCGCCGACAAGCTGCTGGCCAACCCGGTCATCGAGGATTTCACCGTTCGCCTGGTCGAGACCGACGAGAACGTGGACGCGCACCGGTGACCGCCCGGGTCGGTGTGGTGACGTTCCCCGGCTCGCTCGACGACGGGGACGCGGCCCGGGCCGTACGCATCGCCGGCGCCGAGCCGGTCCGGCTGTGGCACGGCGACCCCGCGCTGCACGGGGTGGACGCGGTGGTCCTGCCCGGCGGCTTCTCCTACGGCGACTACCTGCGCTGCGGGGCCATCGCCCGGTTCGCGCCGGTGATGGAGACGATCGTGGACGCCGCCCGGGGCGGCCTCCCGGTGCTCGGCATCTGCAACGGCTTCCAGATCCTCTGCGAGGCCCACCTGCTGCCCGGTGCGCTCACCCGCAACCAGCACCTGCACTTCCGTAACCGGGACCAGGTCCTCCGCGTCGAAGCCGTCGGCACCGCCTGGACCAACGCGTTCCAGCCGGGCCAGGAGGTGCTGATCCCGGTCAAGAACGGCGAGGGCTGCTACGTCGCCGACCCGACGACGCTGGACCGGCTGGAGGCCGAGGGCCGGGTGGTCGCCCGCTACCTCGGCGCCAACCCCAACGGTTCGCAGCGCGACATCGCCGCGATCACCAACGAGGCCGGCAACGTGGTCGGCATCATGCCGCATCCCGAGCACGCGGTGGAGGCGCTCACCGGCCCCTCCCTGGACGGTCTCGGCTTCTTCACCTCGGTGCTCAAGCACCTGGTGGGGACGCCGGCGTGACCGTACGCCGCGGGATCATCGGTCGGCTCACCCGCCACTGGAGCGGCGAGCGCAGCGAGGAGAGGTCATGACCACTCATCCGGACCCGGCCCTGCGGGAGACGCCGGACGCCTTCCCGGCCGACCCGGCGGAGCCGCGTACGGCCGCCGTGCTGCCGCAGCCCGGCCCGGTCGACGGCGACTGGGCCGCGGACGTGGACACCGTGCCCCGGGCCGCCGGCACGACGGAGGAACTCCAGCCGTACGCGGAGCTGGGTCTCCGCGACGACGAGTACGACCGGATCCGGCACATCCTCGACCGCCGACCCACCCAGGCCGAGCTGGCCATGTACTCGATCATGTGGAGCGAGCACTGCTCCTACAAGTCGAGCAAGGTGCACCTGCGCCAGTTCGGCGAGAAGGCTCCGCCGAGCGACCGGCTGCTGGCCGGCATCGGCGAGAACGCCGGTGTGGTCAAGGTCTCCGACGAGCTGGCGGTGACCTTCAAGGTCGAGTCGCACAACCACCCGAGCTTCGTCGAGCCGTACCAGGGCGCGGCGACCGGCGTCGGCGGCATCGTGCGGGACATCCTCGCCATGGGCGCGCGTCCGGTCGCGGTGATGGACCCGCTGCGCTTCGGCGCGGCCGACCACCCGGACACCGCCCGGGTGCTGCCCGGCGTGGTCGCCGGCGTCGGCGGGTACGGCAACTGCCTCGGCCTGCCGAACATCGGCGGCGAGGTGGTCTTCGACCCCTGCTACCAGGGCAACCCGCTGGTCAACGCGCTCTGCCTCGGCGTGCTGCCGGTCGACCGGCTGCAGAAGAAGGAGGCCGCCGGCCCCGGCAACGTCGTGGTGCTGATGGGCGCCAAGACCGGCCGGGACGGCATCGGCGGCGTGTCGGTGCTGGCCAGCGCCACCTTCGACGACGAGAGCCAGCAGCGCCGTCCCTCTGTGCAGGTCGGCGACCCGTTCATGGAGAAGCTGCTGATCGAGGCGTGCCTGGAGCTGTACGACGCCGAACTGGTCGTCGGCATCCAGGATCTCGGCGGCGCCGGCCTGACCTGCGCACTCACCGAGACCGCCGCGGCGGCCGGCACCGGCATGCGGGTGTGGCTGGAGCGGGTGCCGCTGCGCGAGCCCTCGATGGAGCCGCACGAGATCCTGGCCAGCGAGTCCCAGGAGCGGATGCTGCTGGTCGTCGCCCCCGACAAGCTGGACGCGGTGCTCAAGACCGCCGAGAAGTGGGGCGTGCTCGCCACCGCGATCGGCGAGGTCACCCCGCCCGCGCCGGACGGTCAGCCGGGCCGCCTGCTGATCACCTGGCGCGACCACGAGGTGGTCGACGTGCCGCCGGGTTCCCTGGTCGACGACGGTCCGGTGTACGCCCGCCCGATGCGTGAGCCGGCCGACCTGATCCTGGTTCAGGCCGACCGGGCGGAGACGCTGCCCCGGCCGAACAACCCGGAGGCGCTCCGGGAGACCGTGCTGCGCATGATCGCCTCGCCGAACCTGGCCGACAAGACCTGGGTCACCGAGCAGTACGACCGGTACGTGCTGGGCAACACCGTGCTCGCCCAGCCGGAGGACTCCGGCGTGATCCGGATCGACGAGCGGACCGGCCTCGGCGTCGCCCTCTCCGTCGACGGCAACGGCCGGTACGCGCGCCTCGACCCGTACCACGGGACGAAGCTCGCCCTGGCCGAGGCGTACCGGAACGTGGCGGTGACCGGCGCGACGCCGATCGCCGTGACCAACTGCCTCAACTTCGGCTCACCCGAGGACCCGGGCGTGATGTGGCAGTTCGCCGAGGCCGTCCGCGGCCTGGCGGACGGCTGCCTGGAGCTGGGCATCCCGGTGACCGGCGGCAACGTCAGCTTCTACAACCAGACCGGCCCGGCCCCCATCCACCCGACCCCGGTGGTCGGCGTGCTGGGCGTACTGGACAACGTTGCGGACCGGGTGCCGATGGGCTTCGTGCCGCGACCGGCCGGCGACCACGACCAGCTCTTCCTGCTCGGCGAGACGCACGTCGAGCTCTCCGGCTCGGAGTGGGCCTGGGTGACCCACGAGCACCTGGGCGGCATCCCGCCGCAGGTCGACCTGGCCCGCGAGCGGCAGCTCGCCGAGCTGGTGGCCGCCGCCGCCCGGGTGGGGCACCTCAGCTCCGCGCACGACCTCTCCGACGGTGGCCTCGCCCAGAGCCTGGTCGAGTCCTGCCTGCGGCGTGGCGTCGGTGCCCGAGTAGCGGTGCCGGAGCACTTCGCCGGCGGGTCGATGCCGTTCGTCTTCCTGTTCAGCGAGTCCGCCGGCCGCATGCTGGTGTCGGTGCCGCGCGGGCACGAGAAGGCGTTCACCGCCCTCTGCGCCGATCACGGCGTGCCGTGGGAGTTCATCGGGGTCACCGACCCGGCCGGCCCTGCCCTGGAGGTGCACGGCCAGTTCCGGATCGGCCTCGACGAGCTGCGCGCCGCGCACACCGCGACCCTGCCGCGCCTCTTCGACGCGGAGGCGACAGCCGTTGCTTCGGCCACCGTCGAGCAGGCGGTGGGCGTCGCGGCCGAGGAAGAGGCCGCCCCGGCCGACGCCGACCCGGTCGCACAGGCCGACGGCGAGCCGACCGGAACCCTGGCAGAGGCCGTGGACGCTTCCGTGGCCGCGGCGGACGCCGCGGTGACGGCCGACGCGCCCGCGGCCGCCGCAGATCCTGCGGTGACGGCCGACGGGCCCGTGGCCGCGCCGGACGCCGAGCCGGAGGTTGCGGAGACCCCGGCGGAGGCCGTGGATGCTGCGGCCGCTGCCGCCGGAGACATCGCATCCGCCGGCGTCGCCGACGCTCCGCAGGCGGAGTCCGACCCGGCGGAGGCCGAGCAGCCGGAGTCCGACCCGGCGGAGGCTGGGCAGGCGGGTTCCGTGACGGCTCACGGCGACCCGGACGACCAGGCCCCCGCACCGGATCAGCGCTGAGGCCCTGGCCTTGGCCGTCTACGCCCAGCCCGGTTCCGGCGCCCGGTTCGACTGGGGGCTGACCGGGGCGGCGGAACTAGGCCGGATCTGTGCCGCCCTGGTGGTGGTGGACGTGCTCTCGTTCACCACCGCCGTCGAGGTGGCGGTCGGCCGGGGCATGCGGGTGCACCCGTTCCCCTGGGGGGAGCAGGCGGCCGAGTACGCCCGCCGGGTGGGCGCCGAGGCGGCGGTCGGCCGCCGGCAGATGACGCCGGAACATCCGTGGTCCCTGTCACCGGCGGCGTTGCGGGCCGCGCCGGTCGTCGCCGACCTGGTGCTGCCCTCCCCGAACGGCTCGGCCATCAGCGCCGCCGCGAGCGCCACCGGCGTTCCAGTGGTCGCGGCGTGCCTGCGTAACGCGCCCGCCGTCGGGCGATGGCTGCGCGCCGAGGGGTACGGCTCGACCGACGCCCCGGTGGGGGTGGTGGCTGCCGGGGAACGCTGGCCGGACGGCTCGCTGCGCCCCTGTGTGGAGGACCAGCTCGGGGCGGCCAGCGTGCTGGACGCCCTGTCCGGGGTGCCGGGCGGGCTCTCGGTGGAGGCGGCGATGGCGCTGGCTGCGTTGGCCAGCACCCCCGACGTGCCGGCGGCGATCCGGGGCTGCGTCTCGGGACGGGAACTCGTCGAGGGCGGCTTCGCCGACGACGTGGAGGTCGCCGTCCAGGTGGGCGTCTCCGACGTGCTGCCCGTGCTGCGCCAGGGCTATTTCACCGCCGGCTGACCCGGTTCTGCCGTCCGGTCCGGCTCTAGCGACTCCGGTTACCGGATGTGGCGGTATCGACGGGCGCCGGATACCGCCGTTTACGCGATTCGGAGTGGATCAGCAGGCCCACGTGGATCAGCAGACCAGGTGGATCAGCAGACCAGGTGGATCAGCAGACCAGGTGGATCAGCAGGCCGCGGCCGGGGACCTGGGCCGTCCATGTCGGGGTGCCGTGCCGACGATGCGAAGTGGCCGCCCGGATCATCCGGGCGGCCACTGCCGAATATCGGCCGGGTGGGGGCGCACAGCCCCCAGCGGTCAGTCGTCCAGCCAGTCGAGGCGGCGGCCGCGGTCGTTCGGGCCGTCCGGGCGGCCCCGGCCGGCCTGGGTCGGATCACCGTAGCCGCCCTGCTGGTCGTAGCCCTGGTTGTCGTAGCCGCCGCTGCGCTGCTGCGGCGGCTGCCCCTGGCCATAGCCGCCCTGCGGCTGGCCGTAGCCGTCGCCACCGCCGTAGCCGCCACGCTGGTCGTAACCGTCGTGGCCCGGCTGCTGGCCGCCGTAGCCGCCGGAAGGGCCGCTGTCGTAGCCGCCGGTGGAGGCGCCGTAGCCACCGCCCGAGCCGTAGGGCCCGTCCGGCTCCGGGCCGCGCCCGTACTGGCCCTGCCCCGGCTGGTTGTAGCCCCGGCCCTCGTCCGGCTGGTAGGTGCTGGTCGGGTACGGGTCGGCCGCCGGCGCGTACGGGGTGCTGTCACCGGTGTAGCGACCGGTCGGCTCGTCGTAGTGGTCGTTGCCGTAGCCGCCGCCCTGGGCTGGCGGGTAGCCACCGGCACCGGCGCCGTAATCCCGGCTGTCGTAGCCGCCGTCGGAGTACGCGGCGCCGCCGTAGCCGCCGCCCGAGGAGGGGGCACCGCCGTAGCCGCCACCGGAGGAGGGCGCGTTGCCGTAGCCGCCGCTGCCGTAGCCGCCCTGGCCGGGGGCCTCGTCGCCGTATCCGTAGCCGCCCTGCCCGCTGCCGTACGCGGGACCGGGCGGCGCGCCGTACGGGTCCGGCGGGACGTCGTCCACGACGGGGCGGTGCATCATGGTCGGCGCGTCGCTGAGCGAGGCACCCCCGACCATCGTCGGGTCGGACCCCGCGGCGCCCATGCCGCCCACCACCCGGGTCTGGTCGTCCACGCCCCGGTATGCGCCCCGCGCGGCCGGAACGGCACCTGGCGCGGCGGCTCCGCCCGGGCCACCCAGCCCGGCATAGTCGTCCCCGTCGACGTCGTCGCCCTCGTTCTTGCGCCGCATGTAGAGCAGCACGATGGTGCCCACACCCACGGCGACGAAGAGGCCGCCGAGCAGGATCAGCAGCCCGTTGCCGAAGCCGCCCGAGTCCTGGCTGGCGGCGGTCGGCTGGGGGGCCGCCTCGGTGGCCTCCTCGGTGGCGGGGTCCTCCTCGGTGGGCTCCTCGGTCGGCAGGGCCTCCTCGGTGGCCGACGGCGTGGCGCTGGGGCTCGCCGAGACCGGGATCCCCACCTTGATCCGCAGGCTGGTCACGGCCTCGCCGGCGTCAGCGTTGGTCGTCGCGGTGCCGGTCTTGCCGTCCTTGCCGGCGGCCAGGTCGATCCGGCCGGGTGCGATCGGGTCCGAGGCCGAGCCGGCGAACCGGAAGTTGCCGCTGCTGTCGGTGTTGGTCTGGCGCGTCTTGCCCTGGCTGTCCCGCAGCATGACGATCACGCCCGGCAGCGGATCACCGTTGGCCGTGATGACCACCTTGCCGGAGACCGACTTTACCGTCTGCGGCTTGTCCGGGGTCGGCGGCGCGGCCGCCTTGACGGTGACGCGGAGCGTGCGGGAATCGCCCCCCGAGACCGTGATATTCGCCTGGGTCCTGGCGTCGGGTGCGTTGGGCGCCGCCGACAGGGTCAAGGTCACCTGCTTCGGCATCATCGGTGACGTGAAATCGATCGGCCCGCAGCCCCGACAGCTGACTCCGTCAGGCAGACCGGTGATGTCGATGTCCGCGGAACTTTCCGCACCCTCTGGCCGCACGACCACGTTGATCGTGCTGCTCTCGCCGGCGTCGATCGCGACAGAATTGTCAGCCGTGCTGATCCTGGCGGCCGAGGCCGGTGTGGCGGGGACGGTGAGCAGCGCGCCGACAACCAGCGCTACGACCACACCGGCCCGCTGCTTCCAGGCACGTCGGTGTGTTGACACGTCCACCGCCTTCCGGGTCTGAGCTCCCCGCCAGCGGGTGCCGGCCGAGGAACGATCACTCACGGTACGAATACGCCGTCGGCAACTATGCCTTGTCGGACCGGAACATCTCTACCCAGGGCCGGCGTAGACTGAATTGCTGCCGGATCGTATCGTCCCTTTGTGTCCTCTCCGCACACTAAGTCCCCCTCCGTGGCGGCGGCGCTGACGGCGCTGGATGAGGGGCGTACGCCCGAACGGCCGGTGTTCCGGGAGGCGGTCCGTACCCTTTTGGCCGTCCTCGCGGAGCGCGCCCCCGGCCGATCGGTCGAAGTGCGGGTACCACCCTACGGTGCCGTGCAGTGCGCACCTGGGCCGCGACACACCCGGGGAACGCCCCCGAACGTGGTGGAAACGGACCCGGCGACCTGGCTCGCGCTGGCCACCGGCCGCCTCGGCTGGGCGGAGGCGGTCACCGAGGGTCGCGTACGGGTCAGCGGGATCCGCGCCGATCTCTCCGCGTTTCTCCCGCTCTAGCGGGGGTGGTCGTGACGATCGGCACGCAAATCGTGACTGTCGGTATCGACTCGGATTCGCGTACACTGGCAGCCGACGACGGTCCCGGCTGTACGTGCGGAGCTGCCCCGGACTCCGCCAGGCCGGTCCAGACCAGCGAGGGAGCAGCAGGTGCCCCGAGGCGATGGCCGGCTGAGCCACGACCTTGACCCCCAACGACCCGGCCCCCAGGACGCGTGCGGCGTCTTCGGCGTCTGGGCGCCGGGGGAGGAGGTCGCCAACCTGACCTACTTCGGGCTCTACGCGCTCCAGCATCGTGGCCAGGAGGCGGCCGGCATCGCGGTGAGCGACGGCTCGGGCGTGGTGGTCTTCAAGGATCTCGGCCTGGTCGCCCAGGTCTTCGACGAGCCGACGCTGGCCAGCCTGCGCGGGCACGTCGCGATCGGCCACGCCCGCTACTCGACCACGGGCGGCTCGACCTGGGAGAACGCCCAGCCGACGATCCGGGCGACCAGCGCCGGCACCACGATCGCGCTGGCCCACAACGGCAACCTGGTCAACACCGCCGAGCTCCAGCGCGAGGTGGCCGAGCGGCGGCTCGACTCCGACGGCGCGACCAACGACACCTCGTTGGTCACCACGCTGCTGGCCAGCCGGCCCGACCTCTCCGTCGAGGCGGCCGCGCTGGAGGTGCTGCCCCGGCTGCGCGGCGCGTTCAGCTTCGTCTTCATGGACGAGTCGACCCTCTACGCGGCCCGTGACCCGCACGGCGTACGCCCGCTGGTGCTCGGCCGGCTGGAGCGCGGCTGGGTGGTGGCCAGCGAGACCGCCGCGCTGGACATCGTCGGCGCGAGTGTGGTCCGCGAGGTCGAGCCCGGCGAGCTGATCGCCATCGACGAGGACGGGCTGCGCTCCACCCGGTTCGCCTCCCCGGAGCCGAAGGGCTGCCTCTTCGAGTACGTGTACATCGCGCGCCCGGACGCGACCATCGCCGGGCGCAACGTGCACGCCGCCCGGGTCCAGATCGGCCGCCAGCTCGCCCGGGAGCACCCGGTCGAGGCCGACCTGGTGATCCCGGTGCCGGAGTCGGGCACCCCGGCCGCGATCGGCTACGCCGAGGAGTCCGGCATCACCTACGGCCAGGGCCTGATGAAGAACCCGTACGTCGGGCGCACCTTCATCCAGCCGTCGCAGACCCTGCGCCAACTCGGCATCCGGCTCAAGCTGAACCCGCTGCGGGAGAACGTCCGGGGCAAGCGCCTGGTCGTGGTGGACGACTCGATCGTGCGCGGCAACACCCAGCGGGCCATTGTGCGGATGCTGCGCGAGGCGGGCGCGCTGGAGGTCCACGTGCGGATCTCCTCCCCGCCGGTCAGCTGGCCCTGTTTCTACGGCATCGACTTCGCCACCCGCGCCGAGTTGCTGGCCAACGGGCTGGACAACGAGGGCATCCGGCGGTCGATCGGGGCCGACACGCTGGGTTACGTATCGCTTTCCGGCCTCATCGCCGCGACCGAGCAGCCGAAGACCCGGCTCTGCCGGGCGTGCTTCGATGGGGAGTACCCGATCGAGCTGCCGGCCGGACACCTGATCGGCAAGCACGTGCTCGAAGGGGTGGGTCGCCGGGTCGCCGCCGAGGCCACCGCCGACAACAACACCACCGCCACACTCACCTCGGCCGCTACCCACCGCCCATAGCACCTCCGACGCGGGCCCGCCGTCACCAGCGAGGGACCCGCGAGAACCACAAAGGGGAGAACCGTGACGCACGTGTCCGAGCGCAGCGGCGCAGGAACCAGCCCGATGAGCGCCGGCGGCGACCACCAGCCCTGGACGGCCGGCACCAGCCGTACGATGCGCAAACGTTCGGTCTCATACGCCGACGCGGGGGTGTCGATCGAGGCGGGCGACCGCGCGGTCGAGCTGCTGAAGTCCAAGGTCAAGCAGACCCGACGCCCTGAGGTCCTGGGTGACCTGGGCGGCTTCGCCGGCCTGTTCCGGCTGGACACGCAGAAATACAAGAACCCGATCCTCGCCTCGTCCACCGACGGCGTGGGCACCAAGCTGGTGATCGCCCAGCAGCTCGACATCCACGACACGGTCGGCATCGACCTGGTCGCGATGGTGGTCGACGACCTGGTCGCCTGCGGCGCCGAGCCGCTCTTCCTGCTCGACTACATCGCCACCGGCGAGGTCGTGCCGGACAAGGTCGCCGAGATCGGCGCGGGCATCGCCGACGGCTGCCGGTACGCGGGCTGTGCGCTGCTCGGTGGCGAGACCGCGGAGCACCCCGGCGTGTTGCGCCCGGACGAGTACGACATCTCCGCCACCGGCGTCGGCGTGGTGGAGGAGAGCGAGATCCTCAGCTCCGAGCGGGTCGAGGTGGGCGACGTCGTGATCGCGATGCGCTCCTCCGGCCTGCACTCCAACGGCTACTCGCTGGTCCGGCACGTGCTGCTCGGCGCCGGCCGGATGCGGCTGGACGTGGTGATCGAGGACTTCGGCCGGCAGCGGACCCTCGGCGAGGAGCTGCTCACGCCGACCAAGATCTACGCGCAGGACTGCCTCAAGCTGATCGCCGAGGCCGAGGTGCGGACGCTGGCCCACGTCACCGGCGGCGGCATCCCGGGCAACCTGGTCCGGATCCTGCCGGAGCACGTCGACGCGGTGGTCAACCGCTCCACCTGGAAGCCGCAGCCGATCTTCGACCTGATCCAGTCCAAGGGCCGGATCGAGGACCAGGAGATGGAGGCGACCTTCAACATGGGCGTCGGCATGTTCGCCATCGTCTCTGCCGAGGACGCCGATCGCGCGCTGGCCACCCTGACCGGCCGTGGGGTCGACGCCTGGCAGGCCGGCGAGATCATCGAGGGCTCCGGCAACGTGCAGATGGTCGGTCACCACACCCGGGGATGATCACACTCCGTTGATCATCCGGGCACCTGATCGGGGGTTCACCCGAGTGGCCACCGCCGCCTAGCCTGAAGGGCGCTTCGGGCTGACGGGGGAGGGTTGATGGCTACTCGTACGCACGCCGGGATGCGGGGTATCGCCGCCGTCCCCTCGTACGTGGTGATGCAGCCGACCACGCTGTGCAACCTCGACTGCGCCTACTGCTACCTGCCTATGCGGGCGGCGGACCGGCGGATGCCGGTCGCGGTCGCGGAGGCTGTGGCGGCCTCGGTGAACCCGTGGGCGGCGGCTGGGCGCTTCTCCGTCGTCTGGCACGGCGGAGAGCCCCTCGCGGCCGGCAGGGACCATCTGGCCGCCCTGCTGGCCCCGTTCGCGCCTGAGGTGGAGCACCACGTCCAGACCAACGCCACGCTGATCGACGACGCCTGGTGCGCGTTCTTCGCAGAGCACGGCGTCCGGGTCAGCGTGAGCGTGGACGGGCCGCGGGAACGCAACGCGGAGCGGGTCACCCGGGGCGGCCGGCCTGCGTACGACCGGATCATGGCCGGGGTGGGGGCGCTGCGTCGGCACGGGCTGCCGTTCTCGGCCCTCGCCGTGGTGTCCCGGCCCGGTCCCGGCCTCGCCGCCGAGCTGTACGACTACTTCCTCGACCTCGGCTGCGACGTGCTCGGCGTCAACATCGAGGAGACCGAGGGGATCAACACCCGCAGCAACGCGCGGGACGCCGCCGCGGTGACCGCGTTCTGGGCGGAGCTGGTCGGCGCGTGGCGCCGGAATCCCCGGATCCACCTGCGCGAGGTGGAGTGGTCGCTGCGGTACGCCGGGGCGGTCCTGGCCGGCACGGCGGACGAGCTGCTGCCCCGCCAGCTCGACCCGATCCCCACCGTCGCCCACGACGGCTCGGTGGTGGTGCTCTCGCCGGAGCTGGCCGGCTTCACCGATCCGGGGTACGGCGACTTCGGCAGCGGCAACGTGCTGACCACCCCGCTGGCCGAGATCCTGGCCGGAGTGGGGCGGACGCCCTGGGTCGCGGAGTTCCTCGCCGGGGTCGAGGGGTGCCGGTCGTCCTGCCCGTACTTCGGCTTCTGCGGTGGTGGCCACGCCGCCAACCGCTACTTCGAACAGGGCCGCTTCGACGGTACGGAGACCGAGCACTGCCGCAACAGCAAGATCCGCCTACTGGAGGGAGTGTTGGAGCATGCCCGAGGACACCAGTCACCGGCAGCCTGAGCGCGTCAGGGGAGCTGATCCGGACCCGGTCGTCGAGCGGGTGCGGGAAGCCGCCGTGGGGTTGACCGCACTGCTCCACGAGGCCGAGGCCGCGCGGCTGCTGCGGGCGGAGGTGTCGGGCAGCGACGGGGCCAGCGCGGTGTGCGCGTGGAACCACTTCGAGAACATCCCGACGTTCTACAACTGGAACAACCGGCCCCGCTGAGGGTGCGACTCCGCGATCAAGGACCTGCCGCAGCATAGGGTGTCCCGTCGGTGCGGCAGGGCCCTTGATCGTCGGTCGTACGCCGGCTTCCGCAGAGCACATGCGTGAGCACGCGGGGCTTACCGCGTGCTCAGATGTGACCGGAGGTCAGCGGGCCGGACGGGCCCAGGTGTCCGGGTCCTCGTCCGCGTGGTCCTCGTCATCGTCGTCGACATACTCTTTGTAGTCGTCGTCGAAGTCGTGGTCCGACTTTCCGCTGCCGCCGAGTTCTCGCTGCAAGGCGGCGAGGTCGGTGTTCGGGGAGTGATACTTCAACTCCCGCGCCACCTTTGTCTGCTTGGCCTTAGCACGGCCGCGCCCCATGGCTCGACCCCCTCGCACAGAATGCGGGGCAGCCCGAAGGCGGGCCCCGATGACGTCAGGCATCTCTCGTGGCTCTTACGGTACATGGGGATGCCACCGTTCGGCACCTCGGGTTACCGTCAGCCGCCCCTGCGCGTCGCAGTGATCCGGCCGTCACAAAGTGTACCCGGTAAGGAGCGGGTGCCGTGACCGGCCGTGACAGCGGTCAAATCGGTCTCAACTCCCCCATTTTCCAGCGTAACGCCGGCCGGGCCGTCGTATCGCGCCGGGGGCGGAGCCGCGCCCCGCCCCCGACGTGATGTTCACCGCACCCGGATCGTGCGGAGCCGGCCGACCTCGGCCATCCGCCGCTCGGCGAGCCGGTCCGCGGCCACCGCGGGCGGCACGCCCTCGTCGTCGGCGAGCCGAAGGATCTCGCGGGTGGTGTCGTAGATCCGGGTGGCCCGCAGCTTGGCCCGCTCGAAGTTGAAGCCCTCGATCTCGTCGGCGACCTGGATCACACCGCCGGCGTTGACCACGTAGTCGGGGGTGTAGAGGATGCCCTGGTCGGCGAGGATCTTCTCGATGCCCGGGTGGGCGAGCTGGTTGTTCGCCGCGCCGGTGACCACCTTGGCCCGTAGCATCGGCACGGTGTCGTCGTTCAGCGCGCCGCCCAGCGCGCACGGGGCGTACACGTCGATGTCGGAGGCGACCAGCGCGGCGGTGTCGTCGACCAGCTCGACCTGCGGGTGGTTGGCGCGCACCCACTCCAGGGCCTTCGGGTTGACGTCGGTCGCCACGACCTCGGCCCCGTCGCCCAGCAGGTGGCCGGTCAGGTACTTGCCGACCTTGCCCAGGCCGGCCACGCCGACCCGCCGGCCGGCCAGCGTCGGGTCGCCCCAGACGTGCTCGGCGGCGGCCCGCATGCCCTGGAAGACGCCCCAGGCGGTCAGGATCGAGGAGTCACCGGCACCGCCGTGCTCCACGCTACGGCCGGTGACGTACCGCGTCTCGCGGGCGATCACGTCCATGTCGGCGACGTAGGTGCCGACGTCGCAGGCGGTGTAGTAGCGCCCGCCCAGGGACTCCACGAAACGGCCGTACGCGCGCAGCAGCGGCTCGCTCTTGATCTGCTCCGGATCGCCCCAGATGACCGCCTTGCCGCCACCGAGATCGAGACCGGCCAGGGCGTTCTTGTACGCCATGCCGCGGGAGAGGTCGAGCACGTCGGCGAGGGCCTCCTCCTCGCTGGCGTAAGGGTAGAACCGGGTGCCGCCGAGCGCGGGGCCCAGCGCGGTGGAGTAGATCCCGATGATCGCCTTGAGGCCGGACTGCTTGTCCTGGCAGAACACGACCTGTTCGTGTCCCGTGGATCCCGGGTCGTCGGTGGTGGCGAATACGCCCATGGCTGACTCCTGTGTCGGTGTGCGCCCTTGTGGGGTGCGGACCTGGTGGCGCGCCGGCGGGATGCTGCCGGTGCTGCTGAGCCTAATATCGGCCGAGGCCGTACTGTCGCGCACGTCGCGTCGCCAGGCCACGCCGGCAACTTACGGGTACCGAATCGTGGGAGGATCGCGCCGTGCCGTCGCTCTTCGCTTCTTACCTGCGTGTGTACGAGCCGCTGACCGCCTTCGACCGAGATCGCCAGTCGTTCTGGCGCCGCTATGTCAACGAGGGCCGGGCCGTCGCGCCGCTGGAGGGGCCGGTCCGCCAGCGGACCGCGGTGATCGAGGCGCTCGGCGCGGGCTGGACCCGGCTGCCGGACCTGCCGGACGAGGCGTACGTGCTGGAGACCGACGACTCGCTCCTGGTCTGCCCGTGGAACCTGCGGATCCGGGTGGCCGAGGCGGCGCTGAGCGCCCGGGACGGCGTGCCCCCGGTGCTCGCCGACGCGTTCGTCCCGCCGGTCCTGGCCGGCCAGGCCAAGGCGGTGGTGGAGGACTGGCGCAGCGGGGCGCGGGTGCTGGAGCACGGGGTGCCGCGGGTGCACGAGCAGATCGCCACCTGGGGCGTGCCGCTGCGCTGGTTCGTGCTCTTCGACGCGCAGGAGCGGCACCTGGTGACCGAGTCGGACCGGCGGGCGCTGCGCTACCGGACCGAGATCTCGAAGGCGCGCCGGCGGTCGTCCCGGGCGCTGTCCGTGCTGCGCAAGTCGGTGGGGGAGGCCCCGATCACCGAGGCGGTCGAGGAGGCCGCCCGGTGGCTGGAGGAGTTCCACCCGCGCTCGGTCGTCGAGCTGGACTACGGCGGCCTGGTGCAGCTGCTGCCGGACGAGATGCTGGCGGCCGACGACTCGACCGAGCTGGTCGCCTCCGGGCTGGCCGGGCTCTCCCGAGGCGAGGCCGAGGAGGCTTCGGCGGCGTACGACAGGCTGGTCGCCCGGTGGCGGGCGGTGCAGTTGCTGGAGCGCTGCAACTAGCTCGAATTATCCGATCGAACTAGCCCGAATTATCCGATCGATACACCCGATGCGAGACTGTCTCGTAGTTGACGCATTGCGAACCGTGATCATGAGTCCGAATAAGGTAGTTTCTGCCGTGTAAAAGTAGTAAAAATCGGTCATGGTTCATCCGTCCGTCTAGGGACCTTCAGCCGTTCGGCCCATGTCGGACATCGGGGACTAGCCGGACCATGGGAGACGCGTCGGCCGGCGGGACCCCGGCCGATGTCTATACCTGTGGAGGAGTGACCCCGATGGCATCGCGAACGCATGAACCAGAGCCGCTACTCACACCGGCCGAGGTGGCGTCGATGTTCCGTGTCGACCCGAAGACGGTGACCCGGTGGGCCAAGGCTGGCAAGCTCAGCGCGATCCGGACCTTGGGCGGCCACCGCCGTTACCGCGAGTCTGAAGTTCGGGCCCTGCTGCAGGGGCAGATCCCCCAGCAGCGCCAGGGAGACTGACGAACCGGACGTTTTCTCAGGCGTTCCGATCAGGGGCGGCCGGACGTACGCGACAGCGACGATCCGCCGCCCTTAGTCGTGTGCGGGGCTCACCTGGCCCGTCCGGTCCTCCAGTACGATCCGGAGCCCCACCGTACCGCTCTCCCCCCGGCGCAGCCGGCTGCCCAGCAGGCTCAGCCGGCCGATCAGCCGGTACTTCTGCTTCAGCAGCCCCCGGATCCGCCGGGTCCCGCCCAGATCGCAGAGCGCCGCGTGCGCCGGCAGCGCCGTGCCGTGCGGGCGCCCGCGGACGTCGCACGGGGCCACCGTCACCCGGCCGTTCCGCCGGATCCGCTTGACCTTGCCGGTGTCCGACGCGGTCCACACCGCCAGCGCGTCGCCGTCCCGCACCGCCCAGACCGGCGTCGGCACCGCCCGCCCGTCCCTGCGGAACGTCGTGAGCAGGACGTACTTCTCCGCTGCCAGGCGGTCCAGGTTGGTCACGCCGCCCAGAATAAGGCCGCGACAGGCCGGCCGAGCCCGGTTAGCGTGATCGCCGTGACCGGGGAACCCACGATCGGCGACGTGTTCGGCGAGATGATCCGTGACGCGTACGCCGTCGCCACCGGAGTCGGACCCCGGCCGCTGGCCGGCGGGCGGCTGCCCCGGCCGGTCATCGAAATCGTCGAGCGGGACGACGGCCTGGTCAACGGCGTGTCCGCCGCGCACTACCTGGACCCACCGGAGGCGTGGCAGCCGCACGACCACCGGGCCGTGGACCGGGTACGCGGGCGCGTGCTGGACGTCGGCGTCGGCGGCGGCCGGATCGCGCTGCACCTCCAGCAGGGCGGGGTGCCGGTCACCGGCCTGGACACCTCGGCCGGTGCGCTGCGGGTCTGCCGCCACCGGGGCGTACGCGACCTGGTGCACGGCACCGTCGACCAGCACGTTGCCGACAGCCGGCGGTACGACACGTTCCTGCTGCTCGGCAACAACCTCGGGCTGCTGGAGGGGCGGGAGCGGGCACCGGGTTTCCTGGCCGCCCTCGCCGCGCTGGCCGGTCCCGACGCGCAGGTGATCGCGCAGGGCACCGACCCGTACGGCACCACGGATCCGGTGCACACCGGCTACCACGAGCGCAACCGGCGGCGGGGCCGGCTCGGCGGCCAGCTCCGAATGCGGCTGCGCTACCGGCTGCTCGGCACCGAATGGTTCGACTATCTGGTCTGCTCGGTCGACGAGCTGGCCGGGCTGGTCCACGGCTCGCCGTGGCGGCTGGTCGACGTGGACGACCGGGACCACCCGTTCTACCTGGCCACCCTCAAGCTGGCCTGAGCGCCGGCCTCCATTCGGTCCGAAGCGCCGCCTGGCGGCGCGGAGGCCGAATTATGGCCGCCAGGCTCCCGGGGCCGGCCCGGGAGCCCGCGCCCGTACGTCAGACCCGTACGGTCGGGTTGTGCTGCTCCGGCGGCAGGCCGCCGTCGCCGTCGACCACCTCGTCCGGCGTGCCATCCTCGTCGATGTCGACCATGGTGACGTCCACCTTGCCGTCACCGTCGGTGTCGAACTGGAACAGGTCGGCTTTCCCGTCGCCGTCGGTGTCCGCCACCCACACGTCGGTCTGCCCGTCCTGGTTGGTGTCCGCGCGCAGCAGGTCCACCCGCTCGTCGCCGCGGGTCTGTACGGTCTCGCTGCTCTCCGGTGCCTGGCTCATCTCGATCCTTCCCTCGGCTTGGCCGTGTCTGTACCCGGTGCGGCGCGCCCCCACGCACGCCGCCCGGGCCGGCCCTGCATAGGGTCGCATCCAGGAACGAGCGGAGCGGGCGGCCGGGCGTGGCGGAGACCCCGTGCGCCACCGCACGCGGCGAGGGGACGACATGAGTGGTCGTTTTGTGGTCGTCGGGGCCGGCACCATGGGCCTCGGCATCGCGTACGTGGCGGCCGGCGCCGGCTACGCGGTCGAGCTGGTCGAGGTGGACCCGGCGCGCGGCCACGCCGCCGTACGGCGTCTCGGCGAGCTGTGGGAGCGCGGGCTGCAGCGCGGCAAGGTGACCGCCGAGGAGGCGGCGGCGAACCGGGAACGGGTCACCCTGCGGGCCGGGCTCGCCGAGGTCGCCGAGAGGCCGGACGTGATCGTGGAGGCGGTCCCCGAGCGGCTCGACCTCAAGCGGTCGGTGCTCCGGGCAGCCGAGGGGCGGCGTCCCGCCCTGCTCGGCAGCAACACCTCCAGCATCCCGATCGCCGAGCTGGCCGAGGGGCTGGACCGCCCGGCCGACTTCCTCGGGCTGCACTTTTTCAACCCGGTCTGGGCGATGGCGCTGCTGGAGATCGTGGTCGGCCCGGCCACCGCGACGGGGACCACCGAGGCGGCCGTCGCGCTCGCCGGCCGGCTGGGCAAGGACCCCGTCGTCGTACGCGACATGCCCGGCTTCGCCACCTCCCGGCTCGGGGTGACCCTCGGGCTGGAGGCGATCCGGATGGTCGCCGACGGGGTGGCCAGCCCGGCCGACATCGACAAGGCGATGGTGCTCGGCTACCGGCACCCGGTCGGCCCGCTGGAGCTGACCGACCTGGTCGGGCTGGACGTCCGGCTCGACATCGCCCGCACCCTCCAGACCGCGTACGGGGACCGGTTCGCGCCGCCGCCGCTGCTGCTGGAGATGGTGGCCGCCGGGAAGCTGGGCAAGAAGTCCGGCCAGGGCTTCTACACCTGGAAAGGCGGGGTGAAGCAGTGAGCGAGCGTAGCGAGCGAACCATCAAGCTCAGCGCCATGAAGCCTCACGCCGGCGCCGACCGTAGGGAGGCGGTGGCGTGAGCGGGCTGCGGATCGAGGAGCTGCCGGACCGGCTGGTCGTCACGCTGGACCGGCCGGAGAAGCGCAACGCGATCGACGCGGACCTGGTCGCCGAGCTGCACGCCGTCTGCGCCGAGCTGGAGGCACGGCCCCGGCTGCTGCTGCTCACCGGCGGGACGGAGGGCATCTTCGCCGGCGGGGCGGACATCGGCCAGCTCCGCGAGCGCGGCCGGCTGGACGCCCTGGCCGCCATCAACCAGGCCGCCTTCGCGCGGATCCGGGCACTGCCGATGCCGACCGTGGCCGCCTTGGACGGCCCGGCGCTGGGCGGCGGCGCCGAGCTGGCGTACGCCTGTGACCTGCGGGTGTGTACGGCGCGTACGGTGTTCGGCCAGCCCGAGGTGCGGTTGGGCATCCTGGCCGGCGCGGGCGCGACCTACCGGCTGCCGGCGCTGGTCGGCGAGGCCCGGGCCAAGGAGCTGCTCTTCACCGGCCGGCGGGTGGACGCCGACGAGGCGCTGCGGATCGGCCTGGTCAACCGGGTGGTGGCGGAGCCGGCGGAACTGCTGCCCGCCGCGCACGGTCTGCTCGACGAGATCGCCAAGGGCTCGGCGCTGGCGCTGCGGCTGACCAAGCTGGCCGTCGACGCCCCGCCCGCCGCCCACCCGCAGCTCGACCTGGTCAGCCAGGCGGTGCTCTTCGAGGACGAGGAGAAGCAGCGCCGGATGACCGAGTTCCTGCAGCGGCGCCGGTCCCGCTGACCGGGCCGGAAACGACGAGGGCCGCACCGGTTCGCCCGGTGCGGCCCTCGCCGACGGTTCAGTGCCGGATCTTCACCCCGGCATCGGCCAGCGCGGTGATCACGTGCGCGGACTCGGCGAAACCAATGATGAGTACGGCATTCGCCCCGTAGTCCTTTATCTCCTTGGCACCGGCGGAAAAGTCCACCGGCGGCGCCTCCGCGTCGGCCGGCGGCTCGTACGTGAGCAGCTTGACCTGGTCGCTGCCGAAGCCCACCCGCTCCAGCTCGGCGCGGACGTTCTCCTGGAGGCCCTCGCCGTAGGAGTCCTTACGGGCCACGATGGCGATCTTGTGCGGCCCGTCCCGCAGGATCACGTCGGCCAGCGCCCGGCCCTGGAGGGTGTCCGGGGGCGCGGTGCGGAAGTAGAGCCCGTTGTCGTCCACCTTGCTGAGCCCGGCGTCGGTGTTGGACGGGGAGAAGAGCACCCGGCCGGCGGCGACCACGTCCGGCAGGACCGCACGGGTGATGCCCGAGCCGCCCGCGCCGATGATGACGTGCACGCCCCTCCGCACGTGCGAGGCGACCGTGGCCTTGGCGACCTCCGGGTTGGTGCCGTCGTCGCCTTCGATCCAGACGGCCGGCTTGCCGAGCACCCCGCCGGCCGCGTTGATCTCCCTGGTCGCGAGCGTCGCGGCGGCCCCCATCGACGCGTAGAGCAGCGACAGGTCACCGGTCTTCGGCAGCAGCCCGCCGAAGACCAGCGGGCCGTCCTTGGCCTTCTCACCGGCACGTTGCTTCTTCGCCGTGGGTGGCGTTTTGCTGCTCGCCGCCGACTCGCTACCGGCGCCGACGAACTCGGTCTTACCGTCGTCGAGCTCTTCATGGTTGAAGTGCACGGTGGCATAACTGGCGGTGGACGGCTCTCCGGCGTCGGTGAACCCGGACCGGATCACCGACACCCCGCGGTACTCGATGTCCTGGCCGGCGCGGGCGAGCCGCAGGCATTCCACCGGATCCTCGCAGCGCTGGCCGCCGTTGGTCACCCCGACGATCTGCTTCGCGATCTGGGTCGGCTCGGTGGTGCCGGCGAGCTGGGCGGCCAGGGCGCTGATCACCATCGCGTCGTACGTCTCGGCGGCGTAGGTGTAGTCATTCAGCTTTGGATCTACCTTGCGGAGCCGCTCCTTGAAGCTTTCCTGCAACGGCGTCATCGGCATCGTGCCCTTCATGCCGTTGACCAGGCTGGCGCGATCCTCCAGTTTCTCGGCGAACGAGTTCGCCATGTTGCCGTCGGTGCCGTAGAGGCGCACCTGGGTGTCGGTGGTCGCCTCCTCGGGCCGGCCGCTCCCGCAGGCGCTCGTGGCGAGCAGGAGCGCCGCGCTGGCCACAACGATGGCCGCGCGCGGCGCGCGTGATACGAGCATTGTCGTCCTTCCTCGGGCGAAGCTCCGCTGCGCACATTAGCGTGCTGGTGCGGGTAGCGGGACGATGGAGGGCGGTCCGTCAGCAGCTTGACTGCGGATGTCACGCAGCGTGACGGGCAGGCTGTTTCGGGGTCACCGCTTGACCCCCCGTCCTACTGTTCGGCAGGTGACCGACGAGGCACAGCAGACGCTGGACGACGCCACCGCCGTGCTCCGCTCGGCGCTGACCGGCGACGGGGATGCGGTGGTGGGCACCTTCGACGCCGTGGTGGACCGCTCCGGCCTGGCCGGGGCGTACGGGGTGGCGTGGTGCCTCGCCGCTACCATGGTCGGCGACGGCACCCCGCTCGGCGGCTGCGCGCTGGACTTCCCCGGCATCGATCAGGCCGACTACGACACCCGCTGGGTGGCCCGCTTTGTCAGCGCGTACGCCAATGACGACGCCGACACCGGGGAGGCGCTCTTCGGAGCCGCGGTGGCCGACGGGCTGCTGCCGTCCTGCCTGCTCACCCTGGCCGGATCGACGGTGGCGACGCTGCGCAGCCGGGCCGGGTGACCATCCGTGTTGTGGTAGCTCTGGTGCATGTCCGAGCCGATGCTGAGCGAGGTCCGCAAGCTGCTCGCCCAGGCCGAGGACCCGGCCTGCACGCCCGCCGAGTCGGCGGCCTTCATGGCCAAGGCGACCGAGCTGATCGCCCGCTACGGCGTCGACCGGGCGTTGCTGGCCGCCCGGGAACCGGCCACCGACCCGGTCGGCGACCGGGTGGTCGAGGTGGTCGCCCCGTACGCCCGGGACAAGGCAGGTCTGCTCGCGGCGGTCGCTGATCCGCTGCGCTGCCGCTGCGTACGCCGCCGGCAGGGCAGCGGCTTCGCGATGCACCTGTTCGGCTTCGCCAGTGACCTGGAGCGGGTCGAGCTGCTTTTCACCTCGCTGCTCGTGCAGGCCGCGCACGGGCTGGCCGGCACCTCAGTACCCGCCGGTGAGCATCCGGCCGCGTTCCGTCGTACCTGGCTGGCCGGCTTCGCCCACACCGTGGCGGAACGGCTGCGCGTGGCCGAGGCCGACGCGGTCGCCGGATCCGCCGCGCACTCGACGGCGCTGGTGCTGGCCGACCGCTCCGACCGGGTTCAGCGCCGGCTCGCCGAGGTGTATCCGCGCCTGCGGACCGCGCCTGCGCGGCGGCTCGCCGGCACCGGCTTCGGCTCCGGAGCGGAGGCGGGTCGCCGGGCCCACCTGGGCGGTACCGGGGTGACCGGGCGCGGCGCCGCGGCGCGGGGCATCGGACGGTGACTCTTCCATCCCTGCTGAGGCCCGGCCAGGTCGCGTCGGCTGCCGGGCACGCGAGGGACCCGGTGACGTGGTGGGCGAAGCGGGCCGCGCCTCACCGGCATTCCGCCGGTCAGCAGCCGTTGCGGGCGACCGTGGCGAGATAGCGGCAGAGGAGTTCGTGCCAGCCGGCGGTGAGCGCTTCGCGGTAGCCCTCGGCGGCCGCGCCGTGCCGGTCGAAGTGCCGATGCTCGACCTCGACCCGGGTCCGCTCCGGCCCTTCGGGCAGGAAGAGCACCTCCACCTCGCTGGCCCGCGCCGGATCCGGCACCGGCACCCGGTCCGGCCCGATCTGCCAGCTGAAGACGAGCCGGCGCGGCGGATCCCAGGTCAGCACCCGGCCCCAGTCGTTCCGGAAGCCGTACGGGCCGATCTCGTAGAGCATCCCCCCGTCCCGGGGCTCGATCCCCAGCTCGGCCAGCGCCTCCGGCCCGGACCAGGTGTATTCGCGTACCCACCAGTCGGTCAGCGACCCGGTGAAGACCGCGTACGCCTGCTCGGCGGGGGCTGGGGTAAGAAGTTTGCTACGGAGGGAGAAACGGTCGAATTCCTGGCGGACCTCATCCGGATCGGCCATCCCCTGTCCCATAGGCCCGGACCATACCGGCTGCTGCCCCACTGCGCAGCTTGGCGAGCGTCCGGTTCCCGACGCTGGAAAAGGGTTTCCCGACTAGAGGGCCATCGGGCCCAGACGCCGAACGGCCCCCACCGTGAGGCGAGGGCCGTTGTAGCCCGGCGAAAGGCTATGTGGCCAGGGGCGGGGTCGAACCGCCGACCTTCCGATTTTCAGTCGGACGCTCGTACCAACTGAGCTACCTGGCCGTGGTGCTCGGCTCATGCTACAGCACGGGCCGATACGCAGAACGCCGCGCATGGTTAGCGCGGCGTCAGCGCTTGCGGTCCTGACGGGACTTGAACCCGCGACCTCCGCCTTGACAGGGCGGCGAGCACTCCGACTGCTCCACAGGACCTGGCTGGTGTTGCATCCGGCCTGAGCCGGACCGTGCCCCCAACGGGATTCGAACCCGTGCTACCGCCTTGAAAGGGCGGCGTCCTGGGCCGCTAGACGATGAGGGCGGCCCCGCCATCATTGCACATCGCAACTTCAGACGGACTTGCTCCCATCCGGCCCCGCCGGAGGCATGAGAAGCATATGTCATGCCCCGTCGGTCGACCAAACCGGTATCCCCCTGCCCGCATCGGCGAGTGGAACCGCAGGTCAGGGCGGGGTCAGTGGAGCCGGGCGATCCCGTACCGCCGCTTCAGGTCGGGAATCAGCTTCCGGCAGGCGGCCACGGTCTGGCTCCGGTCGCCGCCCCCGTCATGCATCAGCACGATCGAGCCGGGACGGGTCGCCGCCTCCACCCGCTGGATGATCGTCTTCGCGGTGGGATGGTTCCAGTCCTGCGGGTCGACGTGCCAGTGCAGCGGGCGCATGCCGAGCTTGCGCGCCACCTCGACATCCTCGGTTGTCCACCGGCCACCAGGCTGGCGGAACCAGGTGATCTCGGCATCCGGCACGGCGGCGCGAATGGCCCGGTTTGTCCGCACCAGGTCGGCCTTGATCTCCGCGGCGGATCGCCGGCCGAGGTCCATGTCGTGCCGCCAGCTGTGGTTGCAGATCTGGTGACCCTCCCGGACGATCCGCGCCACCAGTTCCGGGTAGCGCTTTGCCTGCTTCCCGATCAGGCAGAACGTCGCGGTGACGTGGGCCGCCCGGAGCTGGTCGAGGATCTGCGGCGTCCACCGCGGATCCGGCCCGTCGTCGAAGGTCAGCGCCACCGCCTTGTCGCCGCTGCGGCGGTGCAGCCCGGCGGGCAGCGTCTTCGGCAGCGGCCGCAGCTTCGGCTTCGGCTTCGGCTTCGGCTTGGTGGTACGGGTGGGCGTCGGGTCCGGCGCCGAGGTCGGTGAGGCAGCGGCAGGTGGAGCGCCCGCCTGGTGTGGGGTCTTGCCGGGGCTGCCGCAGCTGGTGAGGAAAAACACCAAGCCGAGAGCGAGCGCCAGCACGGCGCGTGAACGCATCGTCGCTCCCGAGAGGGGTCGGAGTATGCGGACCTACGACCGTACTGGACGCGGCGCGGGAGTGGGAGAGGCGGTCAGGCCGTCGTAGGTCGGTCCTGCGTATCGCGTATGGCCGTCGCCAGCGAGACCGCCTCGGCCAGGTCCATCGGCCGGACCACGCCGGCCGGCAGGCGGTCGGCCTGCCAGCCCGGCCCGGCGGCGAGCACCAGCACCGGCCGGCGGTGAGCGGCGAGCAGCGCGGAGAGCTGGTGCGGACCGGCGGTCGCCCGGGTGTGCGACCAGAGCACGACGGCCGCCGGCCCGGTCCGGGTGACCGCCTCGACCAGGGCCGGCACGGGCACCCGTGCGCCCAGCATGCGATAGCTCACACCCACCTCGGCGAGGGCGGCGCCCAGCGCCTCCAGCGGCAACGTGTGCTGCTCCTCGTCGGCACAGGCGAGCAAGATGGGGGCCGGGCCGGCGGCTGGGTGCGTCCTGGTCACTGTGGCGAACGCCTCAGACACGCAGCGGGACATCAGGTGCTCCACCTCGATCAGCCCGGCGGTGGCGGCGTGCCGTTTGCCGATGCCGGCGAGCACCGGCCGGAGCAACCCGTCCCAGGTCGCCACCACACCGTCGGTGGCGAGGGCATGCGCGATCGCCTCGCCGATGGCCGCCGAGTCCAGCCGCATCGCGGCGCGGGCCAGCCCGCGGGCGGCCGGTCCGGCCCGGCCGACCGGGATGGTCGTCCCGCCGCCGGCCCGGGTGACGCTCGTCCGGTCCGGCCGCCCGAGGCGCTCGGGTGGGGCCAGCACCGGCGCCTGCCGGGCCCAGCGGGCCGCCTCGGCCGGACTCACCCCGTCCACGGTGAGCCGCCGCATGATCTCCAGGCGCGCGAGGTCGGCCGGGGTGTAGCGCCGGTGTTGCCCCGGTACGTGCCGGCTGGGACCGAGACCGTAGCGCTGGTGCCAGGTGCGCAGCGTGGTGACCGCGACACCCAGTCGGCGCGCGACGGTACCCGCGCTCAGCGCCTCATCGGCCACCCGACCGCTCCGCTGCCTCATCGGCGGGCGTACCGGACGGTATCGGGCCGGTCCCGTCGGCGGCGGGCTGTGCCGGACGCAGCAGCCGGTTCACCACCCCGCCCAGCCACGGCGCGTACGTGTGCGGGTCGACGGCGAGATCCGCCTCCAGCTCGTACGGGTCGACCCAGCGTAGGGTGGCCACCTCGGCCGGGTCGGGCCGGGTGGGCAGGTCGGCCGGCACGTCCGCGCGCAGCACGTGGTCGTACTCGAATTCGACGCGGCCGGTTGCCGGGTCTTCGGCGTGGTAGAGGTGCACCCCGACCTCGGTCAGGTCGACGGGGGCGACGCCGAGCTCCTCGGCCAGCCGGCGGTTGGCGGCCTCGGCCAGCGGCTGGCCAGGCAGCGGATGGCCGCAGCAGGAGTTGGCCCAGCGCAGCGGGAAGCGGGTCTTGACGGCGGCCCGCTGCTGGAGCAGGATCCGCCCCTCCGGGTCGACCAGCAGCACCGAGAACGCGCGGTGCAGCCGGCCTGGCCTCTGGTGGGCGGCGGCCACGGTGTCCTCGCCGAGCCCGTGCCCGGCGTCGTCGACCAACTCCACCAGGTGTCCTTCGCGGGAAGTCACTGCACCGGCCCTTTCTTCGGGATCGTGTTGTTCCGCCGCGCTCACCGGGTGGCTCCGGTGATCCGCGAGGCGGCGAGCTTGCCGCTGATCAGCACCATCGGCACGCCCACCCCGGGCTGCGTGCCGGAGCCGACGAAGACCACGTTGCCGAGCCCCCGGTGCAGGTTCGACGGCCGGAACGGCCCGGTCTGGAAGAAGCTGTGCGCGGCGGCGAACGGGGTGCCGGCGGCCATGCCCTGCTCCGCCCACTCGGCCGGGGTGATCGTGCGCAGCACCTCGACGCCGGCGCCGAAGCCGACGTAGCCGCGCTGCTCCAGGGTCCCGATCAGCTGGTCGGTGTAGCGGCGGGTCAGGTCGCCCCGCCAGTGCCACGGCGCCCGGTCGAGGTTCGGCACCGGGGCGAGCACGTAGTATGTGTGCCGCCCGGCCGGGGCCACCGACGGGTCGGTCCGGCTCGGGTTCGTCACCAGCAGCGACGGGTCGGTCATTAGCTCGCCTCGCCGGATCACCTCGTCGAACGTGCCTCGCCACGACCGCCCGAAGTGGATGTTGTGGTGGGCGATCTTCGTATAGGCCTGTGTCGATCCGACGTGCAGCACCACGCAGGAGGGCGAGTAGGTGAGCCGGCGCCGCCGGCCGGCGGGCAGCAGGTCCCGGTAGGCCACCGGCAGGTCCGGGTTGAGCACCACGACGTCCGTGGGGACGAACTCGCCGTCGGCGGTCACCACTCCGGTGGCCCGGCCGTTGGCCGTCTCCACCCGGGTCACGCTGGTGCCGTACCGAATCCGCACGCCGTGCTTCTCCGCCGCGCCGGCCATCGCCTGGGAGACCGCGTGGAGGCCGCCGCGCGGGAAGCACACCCCGGCCACCGAATCGAGGTACGCGATGACCGCGTAGATGGCCAGCGCGTCGTGCGGCGCGAGGCCGGCGTACATGGCCTGGAAGGAGAAGACCCGCTGGGTACGCGGGTCGCGGAAGAACTGGTTGATCTTCGTTTGGAGTCGCCGGAATGCCCCGTTGGCCAGCAACTTCACCAGGTTGGCGGTGAGCAGATCGGTCGGGGTGTCCAGGTTCCGTTCGATGAAGTCGGCCCGCTCCCACCGCCACAGGTCGCGGGCGTAGTCGACGAACCGCAGGTAGCCCTCGGCCTCGCGGGAGCCGCAGACCCGGGCGATCTCGACGGCCATTCGGGTGGTGTCCGTGATGACGTCCAGCGTCGACCCGTCCGGGTAGTACGCCCGGTACGCCGGGTCCAGCGGGGTCAGGTCGAGCCAGTCGGCCAGCTCCTCGCCGACCGCGCCGAGCGCCTCGGCGATCAGGTCGGGCATGGTGAGCACCGTGGGGCCCGTGTCGAACTCGTACCCGTCGACGCTGAGCCGGCCGGCGCGCCCGCCGGGCACCGCCTCCCGCTCCAGGACGGTCACCTGCCGGCCGCTGCCGGCCAGGTGCAGCGCGCAGGCCAGCCCGCCCAGGCCGGCGCCGACGACCACCACCCGGTCCGTGCGTCCGGTTACGATCCGCACGCGGCAACCTCCCTTACGTAACTGCCCATCATGCCCGCCGCTGGGCGGCGGCATGGGCGAGACTCGCCAGCGCGGTGCGCGCGGCCCCGTCGATCGGGGCGGTGTCGAGCGCGGTCAGCGCCTCGGCCACCCGCTCGGTGATCATCCGCTCGACCCGGGCCACCGCTCCGGTGTCGGCGACCAGCTCGGCCAACCCGGTCACCTCGCGTACGCCGGTGACCGTGCCGGCCCGGTCCAGAGCGCGGCGCTGGAACGGGGTGGCGAGCTGCCGGGCCAGCATCAGCAGCGTGGTCGGCTTGCCGGTACGCAGGTCGTCCCCGGCCGGCTTGCCGGTGGTGGCCGGGTCCCCGTAGATGCCGAGCAGGTCGTCGCGGAGCTGGAACGCCTCGCCCACGGCCAGCCCGTAGCGGGTGTACGCGGCGATCAGCGGCGCGTCCGCCTCGGCCCCGGCCAGACTGGCGCCGAAGAGCAGTGGGTGCTGGACCGTGTAGCTGGCAGTCTTGTAGCGGGCCACCCGCAGCGCGCGCTCCACCGACCAGCTCGCCGCGTCGTGCTCCCCGAGCACGTCGAGGTATTGCCCGGCGACGGTCTCGATCCGCATCTGGTCGTAACAGCGCCGCACGTCGAGCAGCCGGGCCGGTGGCACGGTGGCCTGCGCCATCAGCCGGTCGGCCCAGACCAGGCAGAGGTCCCCGACGAGCACGGCGACCGCTTCGCCGAACTGTTCCGGGTCACCGGCGTGCCCGGCCGCCCGGTGCCCGGCGGCGGCGGCGCGGTGCGCGGTGGGTCGACCGCGTCGGGTGTCGGAGGCATCCATCACGTCGTCGTGCACCACCGCGAAGGCGTGCAGCAGCTCCAGCGCGGCGAGCGCCGGCAGCACCGAAGGCAGCGGCCCGTCGGCGCCGATCACCCCGCGCCACCCCCAGTACGCGAAGATCGGGCGGACCCGCTTGCCGCCGGCCAGCACGCAGTCGCGGGCCGCCACGGCGAAGCCGCGCAGCGCGGTGTCGATTTCGGTGAGTGCGGCGACCTCGGCGGCCAGGAAGGCTGCCAGGGTGTCGTCGATCCGCGTGACCAGGTCGTCGGGGAACGCGGGCAGGACGCCGCGGGTTGGACCGTCCGCCGCTCCGGCCTGCGTCGGCACACGTAGCGCATGAGCCGTAACGGCGTCGTTGGCCATGGGGGCGAGAGTACCCTATTGTTACGAGTTGCGTCGATTGCTGCGTCGAATCTGAGGGAGGGTGGGTGGACGCCGATCTCACGGCTGCCTATGACCGCTGCCGCGAGCTGCACAGGCGCCACGGTCGGACCTACTATCTCGCCACCCGGCTGCTGCCCGCGTGGAAACGGCGGCATGTCCACGCCCTGTACGGATTCACCCGGCACGCCGACGAGATCGTCGACCGGACCGAGGAACTCCCGCCGGCCGCTCGTGCCGCCCGGCTGCAGGACTGGTCCGACCACTTCGCCGCCGGGCTGCGCGGAGAGCCGGTCGACGACCCACTGCTCCCGGCGGTGCTGCACACCATCGCCGTCTTCGAGCTGGATCGCGCCGACTTCGCGGCGTTCCTGGACAGCATGGCGATGGACCTGACCGTCACGTCCTACCCGAGCTACACCGACCTGCTCGACTACATGGAGGGCTCGGCCGCCGTCATCGGCACCATGATGCTGCCGATCCTGGGCAGCTCCGACCCGGCCGCCGCCCGGGAGCCGGCCCGCCAGCTCGGCTTCGCGTTCCAGCTCACCAACTTCATCCGGGATGTGGCCGAGGACCTGGACCGGGGGCGCACCTACCTGCCCGACGAGGACCTGGCCAGGTTCGACGTCACCCGCGACGACCTGCTCGCGGCCCGGGCGGTCGGGCACAGCACGCCGGCGATCCGCGAGCTGATCCGGTATGAGGTGGCCCGCGCCCAAGCCCACTACGCGGCCGCCGCGCCGGGCATCCCCCTGCTGACCGACGCCTCGCAGACCTGCATGCGCACCGCGTACGCGCTATACGGCGGGATCCTCGACGAGGTGGCCGCCCAGGATTACGACGTGTTCGCGCGGCGGGCCCGCGTAGCCGGGGGACGGCGGATGGCGGTGGCCGCGCGAGCCCTGCTCACCCCGCCCGGCACCCCCGTCGCGGTCCCCGGCCCGGTTGAAAGGAGGGGCCCCCTGTTAACGCCTGGCGTTGTATAGGGGCCCCCTACTAACACATATCGGCGGCGGATGCTGGCTGCTGGCCCGCCGGTGCGGAATGCTGGCGGGATGGCGGAGCCGGAACTGGTGGACGTGGTCGTGGTCGGGCTCGGCGTCGGCGGCGAGGAGGTGGCGGGGCGGCTCGCCGAGGCCGGCCTCACCGTCGTCGGGATCGAGCGGGACCTGGTCGGCGGCGAGTGCCCATACTGGGGCTGCGTGCCGAGCAAGATGATGATCCGGGCCGCGAACGCGCTGGCGGAGGCGCACCGGGTCAACGAGCTGGCGGGTTCCGCGCAGGTCCGGCCCGACTGGGCACCGGTGGCCCGGCGGATCCGCGAGGAGGCCACCGACACCTGGGACGACAAGGTGGCGGTCGAGCGGTTCACCGGCAAGGGCGGCCGATTCGTCCGGGGCAGCGGCCGGCTCGACGGCCCCGGTCGGGTACGCGTCGGCGACCAGGTCTTCCAGGCGCGGTACGGGATCGTGCTGGCCACCGGCACCCGCCCCTCGATCCCCCCGATCGATGGCCTGACCGGCACCCCGTACTGGACCAACCATCAGGCGATCGAGGTAGAGGAACTGCCCGAGTCGCTGCTGGTGCTGGGCGGCGGCGCGATCGGGCTGGAGCTGGCCCAGGTCTTCGCCCGGTTCGGCGTACGGGTGACTGTGATCGAGGCGGCCGACCGGGTGCTCGCCATCGAGGAGCCGGAGGCGTCCGAGCTGGCCGCGGCGGCTCTGCGCGCCGACGGGGTGGATCTCCACATCGGAGTCCGGGCCGGGCGGGTCGACCACGACGGGAGGCGGTTCACCGTGCGCGCCGACGATGCCGAGTTCACCGGCGAGAAGCTACTGGTGGTGACCGGCCGCAGAGCGCACCTGGAGGAGTTGGGGCTCGACACGGTCGACGTGGACACCTCCCAGCGCTACCTGCCCGTGAACTCGCGGATGCACGTCACCGAGGGGATCTGGGCGGTCGGCGACCTCACCGGCGAGGGCCCGTTCACCCACATCGCGATGTACCAGGCGGCGATCGTGGTGGCCGACGTGCTCGACCACATGCGACGGACCAGGGGCGGCCCGGACGCCAGCGGCACCGCCAGCGTGATCGGCGGCGCGGCCGGGGTGGCCAGCGCGGTCGGCGGGGCGATGAGCGCCGGCGGGTCGACCGGCGCGCCGGGCAGCGTCCCGTACGCCGACTACCGGGCGTTGCCCCGGGTCACCTTCACCGATCCCGAGGTGGGCGCGGTCGGCCTGACCGAGCAACAGGCCCGCGAGCGCGGCGTCAACGTCCAGATCGGGTACGCGGACCTGGCCTCCTCAGCGCGGGGCTGGATCCACAAGGCCGGCAACGCGGGCTTCATCAAGCTGGTCGCCGACGCCGACCAGGGCGTGCTGATCGGTGCCACCTCGGTCGGCCCGGCCGGCGGGGAGGTGCTGTCCGCCCTGGTGGTGGCGGTGCACGCGGCGGTCCCGCTCAGCCAGCTCCGGCACATGATCTACGCGTACCCGACCTTCCACCGGGCCATCGAGGACGCGCTGCGGTCGTTGAGGTGAGGCCTCGTCCGGCCTGGGCAACCATTGTCCTGGCCCCCGCCTAGCAGGGACGTGACGGACCGGAAGAAGCAGCCGGACCGCCGCCCGCGATCGCCGCGGCCTGCTTCGTCCGCCGCAGCGCCGCCCGGTCGTTGCGCAGGCAGGTCTGCGGGTGCCGGGCGATCTCGGCGGCCAGCCGCTCGGCCTCCGCCCGGGCCTCACCCGGCGCGACCAGCCGGTTGACCAGGCCCATCGCGTACGCCTCGGCGGCGGGGACCGGGCGGCCGGTGAGGATCAGGTCCATGGCCCGGCTCTCGCCTCTCAGCCGGGCCAGGGCGCTGTTGAAGTGGGGTCTACCCTGCCGGCTCGCCGTGGCGGCAGGCGCCGGCGGTGAAGCGGGCCGCCCCCTTCATCGGCCTGGCGTTGTAGGGGCGCGCGAGGGCTGCCGGTGCGCCCCGGGACCGCTACGCTCCCCGGATGTCACCGTTGCTGATCGGTACGTGCGCGACCGTGTGCGGCGTGGCTGGCCTGCTACTGCCGCGGGTCGCCTATCGCTTCGCCGTACCGTTCGGTGAACCGCTTCGAGGTGCCTGTGTCAACTGCGGCACCCCGCTTCGGCTGGGCCTGCGTGGCTGGCTGTCGGTGCAGTCGACCTGTCCCCCCTGCAGGGTCCGGTTGGGACCCCCGGCGTGGATGACCGGCGTGGCAGCTGGGCTCGCCGGCGGGCTGGTCGGCGCCGCGCTGGGCCCGGTAGCCGTGTTGCCGCTCTTTCTCGCCGTCGCGGTGTTCGGCGTGCTGCTCGCCGCGATCGACATCGCCTGTCGTCGTCTACCCGACACCTTGGTGCTGCCGGCCTTGGCGGTGACACCGGTCCTGTTCGCGGTTGTCGCCGCCGTGACCGGACAGTGGGGCGATTGGCTCCGCGCGCTGCTGGCTTGCCTCGCCTCCGGTGTGGTCTTCATCGGGATGGCGCTGCTGTCCGGTAGCGGCTACGGCATGGGTGACGCGAAGGTCGCGACCCTGCTCAGCTGGTATTTCGGCTGGCTCGGCTGGCATGCCGTGTTGCTCGGCGCGCTGCTGCCGTGGCTGCTGAACGCGCCCCTGCTGCTGGCCCTGGTCGCCTCCGGTCGGGTGGGCTGGAAGAGCCACCTGCCGTTCGGCCCCGCCCTGTTGGCCGGGGGACTGCTGGCCGTTTGCGCGGTGGCTTGGTAGCCGGCCGGTGGCCGGTCTGATCTGACCGGTCGGCGTCCCATCCGGCCGTCGCTGGGAATGCAGCTAATCGATACTTAGGCGAGCATATCCCCGCCGTGTTAACTGTCGTTTATCGATTGGCGCGGGCAGTCCGTGCCCGAGCACAGCTTTAACGCCCGGCAACGAATTTCGTTCGACGTGGACGGACGCGGAGGGGACACATTCATGGTCAAGCTTCTGAGCAAACTGCGGCAACGCGACGAGGGTGCCTCCGCCGTCGAGTACGGCCTGCTGGTGGCGCTCATCGCCGTCGTCATCGCAGTCGCCGTCGCCGCTCTCGGTGACAACCTGTCGGCCATGTTCGACGGCATTGCTAACACTATCAGTGGTGCCGGCGGCGGCGACGGTGGCGGCGGCGGCGCCTGACGGTAGCGAGCGCTTGATGCCGAAGCTCTCGGCCCGGTGCGGGGATGGGCACGTGAGTGCCCGTCCCCGCGGCTATGGCGGCCGCAGTGCGCCACGCGACAGTCCCGACCGGGGGGCGATCTCGACCGAGTACGCGCTTTTGGCTGCTTTCATCGCCGTGATGGCGGCCGCCTCGATAGCGATATTCGGCCAGAGGGTGCTCGACCTGTTCACAAGCGCGACGGCGGACATCTCTTGGGGAGGGTGACGTGCTCGTTGGTGAGGGCGGCGGTGGGCAAGGCTAGGCGGTCGCTGGACCGAGGCGCGGCGGCGGTGGAGTTCGCTCTGCTGCTGCCCGTGGTGCTGCTCATCATCTTCGGCATCATCGATTTTGGTCGGATGCTCAATGCCCAGATCACGATCCGCCAGGCCGCTCGCGAAGGCGCCCGGGCTTACGCTCTCTTCGATGAAACGCAGGCCCGGGCACGGGTTGCCGAGGCCAGCAGACAACTGGGCGCAGTCACCCCGTTGCCTGGCCCCCCTTGTCCGGCCAATCCTAAGCCGACTGACGACGCGGCCGTAGAGGTCAAGTACCAGTTCCAGTTCCTCACTCCGCTGGGATTCTTCATGGGTAGCGGCGGCACGAAAACCCTTAGGGCAACGAGTCTGATGCCATGTCTACATTGAGTGATTCGTCTAGTTCGGCCGGCTCGGCGACGTGCCGTCGGGGGCGAGGTGTGCTTCGTCGGTTGCGGGGCGACGACCGCGGCGGTGTCGCCACCGTCTTCGGTGTCCTGTTCGCCGGTGGTGTCCTGCTCGGCATGCTCGCGCTCGTCGTGGACGTCGGCCAGCTGTACGTCGAGCGCGAGGAGTTGCAGAGCGGCGCGGATGCGGCGGCTATCGCCGTCGCCAGGTCCTGTGCCGCCGATATGAGCAGGTGCACCGATGTGAACCGTAGGGACATCGCTACCCAGTACGCCAACAAAAATGCAGGGAAGGACCAGGTAGCGAACGTTTTCACGGTCTGCGGATCCGCCGCCGGTGTCAGGGATCTGTTTCCGTGTCCCGCTGCGGCAGGCAACCTGACCAGATGCATCGGGAGCGTCCCTTCCGCCCCGAAGCGCTACCTGGAGGTGCGCACCACCACCGCCACGCGGAACGGGTCGCGGCTGCTACCGCCGTCCTTCGCGCAGACGCTGCTGGGTAAACGCGGCTACGACGGCACCACCGTCGGGGCCTGCGCCCGGGTGAGTTGGGGCGCGCCGAAGGCCGGCCTGGCGGTGGCCTTCTCCAAATGCGAATGGGATGCCGCCACGAAAAACGGCGAGCGTTTCCCGGCGCCGCCGCCCTATCCGCCAAACGCGCTCCCCAGTCCCGCCGATGAAATCGTGCTGAGGACCCATGACGCGAAGGATCAAAACAGTCTCTGCCCTGGTGCGAGCGGACCTGCCGGGTGGGACGCGCCCGGCGGATTCGGGTGGCTGAAAGAAGACGGTGGCGCCAGCTGCATCACGGAGTCGTTCACTGCGGCTCCGACGGGCCGTACCGAACAGAACTGCACCGCGATTCTCAGTCCGATCACCACCGGCGCCGCGGTCGCGAAAGCTCTCTATATCCCGATTTACGACCGCGTCGCCGGCACCGGCAACAATGCCAAGTACAACATCATTGGAATGGCTGCATTCGTGCCCACCGGCTACTTTTTCGGTAATCCCGCCGCGAAACGAAGGGCATCCTGGCTGACCGGCAAAAGGTACTGCACCGGCGAAGCCCGCTGCATTTACGGCTACTTCGTGAACGTCCTGCAGCCGGGGCCGGTGGAAACCGGACCGTTGGACTCACTCGGTGCCACCGTCATCTCCATTATCGGCTAACTCGCCTGCCAGATCGAACGATCAGGAAGCACCCTCATGACACGTCGGGTCATCACCATCATGCTCGCCATCGTGATTGCCGCGATCGGCACCACCGGAGTGCTCTTTTATGGTTTGAGCGCGGACGCCCGGGCCAGGGCGCAGATCACCGACGCGGTGACCGTGGTGGTCGCCGAGGCCCGAATCCAGTCCGGCACGACCGGCGCACGGATTCAGGCCGACCAGTTGGTCCGGACGGAGCGGATGCCGAAGTCGTCAGTGCCCAGCGACGCGCTGCCGGCGATGAGTTCCGAGTTCGACAAGCTCGTCGTCACCTCGAACATCGCCGAGGGCCAGATCCTGCTGAAGGCGAACTTCGGCCAGCCGAGCCAGGTGACCAGCGGGCTGGAGTTGCCGGACGGCAAGATGGCGGTGACGGTGCAGACCGGTGCGCCAGAGCAGGTCGCCGGATACGTGCGTCCCGGCTCCGAGGTCGCGATCTTCCTCACGTACAAGCTCCTCGACAAGGCGGGCCAGGAGAGCAAGATCCAACGAACCCGGCTGCTGCTGGAGAAGGTCCAGGTCATGGCCGTCGGCACCTACACCTCGCCACGCGACACGAGGGACACCGCGACCAGCGAGACCGCATCGTCCGGGAACGGGACCCTTCTGCTCACCCTCGCGGTGGACCAGAAGGAAGCGGAGAGGCTGATCCTCGGTCTCAACACCGGCAGCCTCTATCTGGGTCTACTCACGGACGCCGTCGAGGTCAAGCCGGGCGGCGGCGTGGAGAACACCGACAAGGACTCCAACGTGCACTCCATTTTCGGGTAGAGCGGACGGAGTGAACGCATGACCATCCTGTACGAGCCGCAGCCCCGCGACATCCAGCAGGTAGCGGTGCTGCTCGGCGGCGACGTACACCCGGCGACGACGCGCCCGGACCTGTCCCGGCTGCTCGCCGAACGCCCCGCGGAGCAGTTGGTGGTCCTCGGGCCGGGCGTCGAACTGCGCGAGGCACTGGCCATCGCGGCCGAGTACCGGGTCAGCCGCCCTGCCCTTGGGGTGGTGCTGATCCGGGCGCTGGTGGACATCGCGCTGCTGGGTGAGGCGCTGCGTGCGGGCGTCCGCGAGGTGGTGCCGGTCGATGACCGGGTCTCGCTGCTCGCCGCATGCGCCCGCTCGATCGAGATCTCCCGGCAGATGGCACCGGTCAGCCCGGTGGTCCCGGAACAGGCCGGCCTCCAGAGGGAGGCCAAAGTGATTACGGTATTCGCCGCCAAGGGTGGCTGCGGCAAGACCACCATCGCCACCAACCTGGCGATCGCGCTGGCCGCCGACGGTGCCCGCCGGGTTGGCCTGATCGACCTGGATCTCGCCTTCGGCGACGTGGCGATCATGCTGCAGCTGGCACCGCAGCGCGGTATCGCCAACGCGTCCGAATTCGGTGCCGAACTTGATGAGCAGGCGCTGCGTACCATCTTCACCGCCTACAGCCCGGGCGTGCACGCTCTGCTCGCCCCGCCCGGCCCCACCGAGGCGGAGCAGGTCTCCCAGCAGCTCGTCGCCAAAGTGCTGGGGCTGGCCGGTGGCATGTTCGACTATCTCGTGATCGACACGCCACCGCAGTTCAACGAACACGTACTGGTCGCGCTGGAGCGGTCACATCTGCACGTTCTGCTCACCACGCCGGACATCCCGGCCCTGAAGAACCTGCGCATCACGCTGGACACCTTCGATCTGCTGCGGCTGCCGAAGGAACAGCGACTGGTGGTGCTCAATCGGTCGGACGCCAAGGTCGGGTTGACGGCCGCCGACATCGAGCGTGTCATCCGGGTCCCGATCTCGGCGCACGTGCCGTCCAGCCGGGACGTTCCAGTCTCGATCAACAAAGGGATACCGATCGTGGCTGACAACCCGTCGCACCCGGTCAGCAAGGCTGTCCGGGACTTTGCCACCGGCCAGCTGGGCGACACCGAAGCGAGCAAGCCCACCTCGCCGGGTTTGCGCGGCCTGTTCGGCCGGGGTGGTAAGCGATGAGCCTGACCGAGCGGATCGGCCGCCAGCCGGGCGACCCCGGCGAATGGCGCCCGGCCACACGACCCCTGCTGACGGAGTTGCGCCGGCGGGTCCACCAGGAACTCCAGGAAATCCTCGGGCCGACGCTCTACAGCGAGCGCTCGGCGGAGGTGATGGAGCGACGGGTACGCGAGACGCTGCAAGCGGTGCTCTCCCGTGAGGAGACGGCGCTGACCGGCGCGGAACGGAGTCGGATCACCGCCGAGATCTGCGACGATGTCCTCGGCCACGGCCCGATCGAACCGCTGCTGCGCGACCCGGACATCAACGAGATCATGGTCAACGGGCCGGACCGCATCTACGTGGAGCGCGGCGGGCGCATCTCGCCGGTGGAAGCGGCTTTCCTCGACGAGGAACACCTGAGGCGGATCATCGACAAGATCGTGGCGCGGGTGGGGCGGCGGGTCGACGAGAGCAGCCCGATGGTGGACGCCCGGCTGCCGGATGGCAGCCGGGTCAACGCCGTGCTGCCTCCGGTCGCCCTCGACGGGGCGAAGCTGACCATCCGGAAGTTCGCCGCCGACCCCTACGGCATCGGGGACCTGATCGGGTTCGGCACGCTGAGCCGGCCAGTGGCCGATCTGCTCGCCGCGTGCGTACGTGGGCGCCTGGACATCTTGATCAGCGGCGGTACCGGTACCGGCAAGACCACCACCCTCAACGTGCTGTCGCACTTCCTGCCACCCGACGAGCGGATCATCACGATCGAGGACGCCGCCGAACTGCATCTGCACCAACAGCACGTGTTGCGGCTCGAGGCCCGTCCCCCGAACATCGAGGGCCGTGGCGAAGTGACAATCCGGGACCTGGTCCGCAACGCGCTGCGGATGCGCCCGGACCGGATCGTGGTGGGTGAGGTCCGCGACGGCGCGGCGCTCGACATGTTGCAGGCGATGAATACCGGTCACGACGGTTCGCTGACGACGGTGCACGCCAACTCCCCGCGGGATTCGCTGTCCCGGCTGGAAACCATGGTCCTGATGGCCGGTATGGACCTGCCGATCCGTGCCGTCCGCGAGCAGATCTCCTCCGCTGTCGACCTGATCGTGCACCAGAGCCGGCTCAGCGACGGCACCAGAAGGATCACGCACATCACCGAGGTCGTGGGGATGGAAGGGGATGTGATCAGCCTGCAGGACATCTTCCTTTACGACCACCGGGCGGGGGTGGACGCACACGGACGGTTCACGGGCATGCTTCGTCCGACCGGCCTGCGCCCGCGCTTCGTCGAGAAGTTGGCGGATGCGGGCGTCGTGCTCGATCCCGCCATCTTCGGCCTCACCGCGCCCCTTCGATGACGGGACCGATGATCATTGTGAACTGTGCGATCCGGTGGCGCGCTCGCACCGCCGGCCTTGTCGGCGTACTTGCGGTCCTGGCGATGGTTCTGGCGCCGTCACCCGTGTCCGCCGCCCCGGCCGGTAGCCTCGCCGTGTCCGGGCTGACGGCGTCGCCGGGCAAGGTGCGGTTCTTGTTGGCGGCGCGCGACCTGCCACTCAACTCGGTGCTGGATCCGGCCACGGTACAGGTCGCCGTGGGTGATACACAGCTGCCCTCCGACGTGGACCGGGTCGGCCGCGCGGCCGGCTCCTCGGCGGACCTGCCGCCGCGCGCGTTGGTGGTCGTTCTCGACGTGAGCGGGTCGGTGGCCGGTGCCCGGCTGGAGGCCGCCCGTACCGCCGCCCGCGCGCTGGCCGCCAAGGTGCCGGACGACGTACGACTGGGTTTGATCGCGGTCACGGACAGTCCACGCGTCCTGCTCCGCCCGACCGACGACCGGGCCGCTTTCACCCGGACGCTCGACAAGCTGAACGCGAAGGGCCGGACCGCCCTCTACGACGGCGTCCTTCTTGGCCGCGACACGCTGGAGAAGGCCGGATTTGGTCCGGACTCGGATCGGCGGATGCTGGTGCTCTCCGATGGCGCGGACACCAGTTCGACCGCCACCCGATCGCAGGTGGCCGAGGCCCTTGCCGCCGGCCGCATACCCACCGACGTCGTGGCTGCCGAAGCCACCGATGCCGGGATGAATAACCTGAAGGCGATCGCTCAGGCCGGGGGTGGAAACCTGCTCACCGCAGCCGATAACGCATCGCTGACGCAGAAGTTCCGCGTTGCCGCATCGACCTTCTCCGTGCTGCTCGCTGTGGAAGCGCAGGTTCCGAACAGCCTGGCGCAGCAGAGCGCCGAACTCGCCGTGACGGTGGCGGTCGCCGGTCAGCCGCTGGCCATCTCGGTGCCGGTGACGTTCGCGGATCCCGTGCCGGATCCGGCCGTGGCCGGACCGCATCTGGCGCGGACCGGGTTGCCGGACTGGGCGATCTGGGTGGTTGCCGGGGCCTTCTTTGCCGGCCTGTTGGTGCTGGTATTGCTGCTGGCTTGGCCGCGTCCAGGGGCGAGGGAGGACCGAATCCGGCAGATCAGCCAGTTCGGTCCGGCCCGAGTCGAGCCGCCGCCGGTCATGCCCGAAGCCTCCCCCACCTTCGTTACCAGCACCGTGCTGGCGGCGAGCGCTTCGGTGCTCCGATCCCGCGGGCTCGACGCGCGCATCGGCCTGCGGTTGGAGCAGGCAGGGATGCGTCTGCGCCCGCACGAGTGGGTGCTGACCCAGGCCAGTGCGGTGGTGACCGGCGGCGCGCTCGGCGTGGCTGTACTCGGTTGGCTCGGGTTGTTGCTCGGGTTGCTGCTCGGCTGGCTCGGCCCGCGGATCTACCAATCGTTCCGGGCCGATCGCCGGACCCGTCAGTTCGCCGAGCAACTGCCGGACGCCTTGCAGCTGGTGACCGGATCGCTGCGGTCGGGTTTCTCGCTCGGCCAGTCACTCGACACGGTGGTCCGCGAGGCACCGAACCCGATCGCTGAGGAGTTCGGCCGGGCGCTGGCGGAGCATCGGCTGGGCGCTGATCTGGCCGACGCCCTCCTGCGGGTGGCGGAGCGGGTCAGGAGCGAGGATCTGAAGTGGGTCGTCATGGCCATTCGGATCCAGCACGAGGTCGGCGGCAATCTCGCCGAGGTGCTGGAGACAACGGTGGACACGATGCGCGAACGCAGCCGCCTGCAGCGCCACGTCCGTGCGCTGAGTGCCGAGGGACGGCTCTCGGCGTGGGTACTGATCGGACTACCCATCGTGCTCGGCCTGTTCATGTTCACCCTCCGTGGTGACTACATGCGCCCCCTGATCACCCAGCCGCTGGGTATCGCGCTGCTGCTGGCGGGCGTGTTCCTGATGGTCGTCGGGATCTTCTGGATGGTTCGGGTCGTCAAGGTGGAGGTCTGAAATGAGCGGCATGGCCATCCTCATCGGGGCGGGCGCGGCCGTTTTCGTCGGAGTCACGCTCGTCGTGATCACGGTCGCCTCAGCCAGCTTCGACCGGGTTGGCGTGGCCAAAGGCCTGAGCGTCATCGACCAGGTCTACTCCCCAGGGCAGGCCGGACCGGGCGATGAGGCGTTCAGCGAACGGGTGATCACGCCGCTGACCGCCCGGATGATCCGGCTCGGCCGTGCGCTGACGCCCACGAGCGGGATCGACCGGCTGCGGAGATGGCTCGATTTCGCCGGGAACCCGGCGCACTGGACGATCGACCGCGTCTATGAGGTCAGGGTGCTGGGGCTGGTCGGGCTCGCGCTCGGCGGGGGCGGTCTGGGTGCAGTCCTGCGTGGCCTACCGGCTGTGATCCTGGGTGGCGTGCTCGGTGCGGTGCTCGGGGCCTACCTTCCGGACTTGATCATCTACGAGCTCGGCTATCGCCGGCAGGAGGAGGTCCAGCGGTCGTTGCCGGACATCCTCGACACGCTCACGGTGAGCGTGGAGGCGGGACTCGGCTTCGACGCGGCGCTGGCCCAGGTGACGCGTTACGGGCGAGGCCCGATGGCCAGCGAGTTCGCCCGTACCCTCCAGGAGATCCAACTCGGCATGACCCGGGTGGAAGCCCTGCGGCAGCTGGCCCAGCGTACGAAGGTCGTTGAGCTGAAGACGTTCTGCGCGCTCATGGTCCAAGCCAGTGAACTGGGCATTCCCATCGCCAAGGTGTTGCGCGAGCAAGCCAAAGAAATGCGCGTACGACGGCGACAGCGGGCCGAAGAGTTGGCCCAGAAGGTCACGGTGAAGATTCTCTTCCCGCTGGTGTTCTGCCTCTTTCCGTCGTTGTTCATCGTCGTGCTCGGGCCCGGGGTGATCAACATTCTGCAGAGTGGCTTGTTCAAATGATCCGAACCACGGCGACGACTGGTCGGTTCCTGGTCGGTGCGCTGCGGCCGCTGAAGTGAGGTCTACCCTGCCGGCTCGCCGTGGCGGCCGGCGCCGGCGGTGAAGCGGGCCGCCCCCTTCATCGCATCGGCGATCAGGGACTCGATGCCGAAGGCCAGTTCGGTGGCCATCGCCTCCGGTTCGGGCAGGCCGGCGCCCGCGAGCAGCGCCGCCCGGTCGTTGCGCAGGCAGGTCTGCGGGTGCCGGGCGATCTCGGCGGCCAGCCGCTCGGCCTCCGCCCGGGCCTCGCCCGGCGCGACCAGCCGGTTGACCAGGCCCATCGCGTACGCCTCGTCGGCGGGGACCGGGCGGCCGGTGAGGATCAGGTCCATGGCCCGGCTCTCGCCGATCAGCCGGGGCAGCCGGACCGTCCCGCCGTCGATCAGTGGTACGCCCCAGCGTCGGCAGAACACCCCGAGCGTCGCGTCCGACTCGGCGATCCGCAGGTCACACCAGAGCGCCAGCTCCAGGCCGCCGGCAACGGCGTACCCGGAGATGGCGGCGAGCACCGGCTTGGACAGGCGCATCCGGGTCGGGCCCATCGGGCCGTCGCCCTCCGGCTCGACCCGGTTGCCGCGCGGCGTACCGATGGCCTTCAGGTCGGCGCCCGAGCAGAACGTGCCCCCGGCGCCCCAGAACACGGCGACCGCCGCGTTCGGGTCGGCCTCGAAGGCGCGGAAGGCGTCCGCGAGCGCGCGGGCGGTCGGGCCGTCGACGGCGTTGCGGGCCTCCGGCCGGTCCAGGATCACCGTGGTCACCGGCCCGGCGTGCTCGACGCGTACCCCCATCGGGTCAGCATGCCCGCGACGGCGGCCGGCGCGCCAGGAATCGGTGCCGTGTCGTGCGGGTGGCGGGGCCCGTGCGGTGCGGCGGGGTGCGGCACGGCGAGGGCGGTTTTTGGCCTGCGCGCTTTGGAACTGATGGCGTAAACGAATCGCGCTCGGCGCGGCTGAAGGCCGCCTCCAGATCTTGGACAGTTACCGTCCGCCTGGAACGGAAACTATCCAAGATCCGAAACAGGGACGGATCGGATCAGGCGCGGGTGGGTGGTTCGGTGAGGAAGGTGCGCCAGGCGGTGGGGGTGAAGGTGAGGGTGGGGCCGGTCGGGTCCTTGGAGTCGCGGACGGCGACCAGGCCGGGGAGGTTGTCGGCGACCTCGACGCAGTTGCCGCCGTTGCCGCTGCTGCGGCTGCTCTTGCGCCATCGGGCGCCCGTCAGCTCCATGATTTCGCCACTTCCCTGATCAGATCGACCGACTGCCAGTGGGAGAGCGCCTCGCCGCGCACGTTTTCCCATGCGGCCATTATTGCCGCGAGGTCATCGACGTCGCTAACCACTTGTCCCTCGAGCTGGTTGTCGAGGTAGCCGGCGAGCCGGTGGTCCGGGCAGGTGGCGAGCACGAACGGGCCGTTCAGCCCGGCGTAGGCACCGACCGTGGACGGCACGACGTGGACCCGTATGTGGGGCTCCGCGCAGGCCTCTACCAGGGTACTTAGCTGCTCCCGCATGGTCCCCCGTCCGCCGACCGGCCGGCGCAGGACCGCTTCGTCGATCACCGCCGTGAACTGGGGCGGGTCGTCCCGGCGCAGCACGCCCTGACGGGCGAGGCGCATGGTAAGGAGCCGGTCGATGTCGCCACGGGGGATCAGACCACCTCCGGTGAGCACGGCGCGGGCATACGCCTCGGTCTGCAGCAGGCCGGGCAGCACGAGGGATTCGAACGAGCGCAGCGACACGGCGTCGCGCTCGATTTCCTGCCAGGGACGGAACCAGACCGGGTCACGACGTCTCGAAGTGTCCGGCCAAATGTCCCCCACGTCCCGGCCGAGCGCCTCCGCCGCTGCCACCCGATGCCGCGCATGCGGGATCCGGCCCTCGCTCAGCCAGCGGCCCACGGTCTTCGGGTCAACCCCTACGCGCTCGGCCAGAGATTCGGTGGTGTACCCGGTCTCGCTCAGCGCCACCCGTAGCGCATCGTTCACGGTCCCTCCCCATTGGACGTCTCGAATATCTGCCGACCATACCGCTACGCGGTGTTTCTGTCTGAACACCCTCGGCAGTGTGTTGCGCAGGACGGCGCGGCCGGTGGAGGTGAAGCAGCCCGGCGGTCAGCGTCAGCGCGGGCCGCCCCGCCAACGGTGTCGGGGCGGCCCATCCATCCGTGAGGCGAAGGGAGATGCGTATCCGGTTCTGGCGACACGGGCCCGAAGAACGGGCACGGCGCGCGGGCAACCTCACGCCGGCGCAGCGGGGGCGGGCCGGCGGGTGGCGGCGGAACGGCGGCGCGCGATGAGCCGCGCCGCTCGCCCCCATTTGCCGATGCGTCCGCTGTGGCGCTGCCGGCGCTGCGGCGCGGAGTGGCCCTGCCAGCCGGCACGGCTCGCGCTGCTCGTCGAGTACCGGCAGGACCGGACGGCGCTGCTGGTCTACCTGAGCACGCTGATGGCCGAGGCCGGCACGCAGTTGTCACAGCTCAACGGCAGCGTCGCCCCGGCCGATCTGACCGAGCGCTTCCTCGCCTGGGCGCGGGCCCGCTGACCGGCTTGCGAGCGTTGCACTGCGGTGAGGCGTCAGCCGTGGCCGGCGAGCCATTGCACGAGGCCCGTACAGTGACCGACGATGTTTCATCGACATCTGTCGGGGTCGGGCCTTGATCGGCTCACCTGGTGCGGGTGTTGGACCGGCCCCTGACACCAGGGCGCAAACCTCTCATGAAGGCGCGTGTGTGATGGCGAAACCACAGGGCGATCGCAGAGTGTCTGTCGTGGTGGCGGCGACCGCCGTGGAAAATCTTGTACCCCCAAACCTGGCGATCGACGACCCGCAGCGCCCGCCGTGCAGGGCCACGGTGGTCTGCCCGGTGTCCAGGCTGAGCACGAGACCGTTGGAGATCTCGGTGTCGGAGCAGGCTGTTGCCCGGTACCGGATCACGTCAGTCATGGCAGGGTCTATTTGGTGGGTCTACCTCGCGGTCATGCTCTTGTACGTGGAGTACGCCGTGGAGGGGTTCATTCGAATCGTATCGGATTTGCCTCGTACCCCGTTTTACGCGAGCTGGCAGCTCTGGGTGAGCGTCGGCGCGGGGCTGGCGTGGGGGGTTGTTGGTGTGCTGGTGACGCCACGTTCGTATCCCCGACTCAAGGGCGGCAGGGTGGTGATGCGTGACGTGGCCGAACAGTCGGCGCACGACTGGGTGCAGCGAAATCCCGCCGGCAGCATCGTCATCCAGTCCAGCACAACCGGCGCCGCCACGCCGGAACCGCGCTGAATCCCGCTGTTGATCCACTCCAAATCCGGTTGCCGGGCGGCAGGGCGCGGCGGCGAGGTCCCCGCACCCCCGTCGATGATTGATCCGACGGGGGTGCGTTGGCAGGAACATGGCAGCACAGACCCCACAAGACTTCAGGGGCGCCAGCGTGTCCAGCGGCGGCGACGCCACGGTGTCGCCGCGTACGCGATCAGGCCGGCGGCAAGCAGTGTGGTGCTCAGGATGAGGCTGGGTAGATCGTCGTATGGCCGGGCGCTGAACTCCCACCACCGGTATTGCTGGCTTCCGGTGTATCCCCAGTAGAACAGCACGATGGCCACTATCGACGGCAGTGCCCAGGCGAGCCGCCATCCCAAGGTTGCTCCTGCGACCAGGGCCAGCCCGAACCAGGCGATCCACGACCGCGCGATGATCCCGACTATCGCCGGCTGCATTGCGAACGTACAGATGCCCAGGAAGATCACCACAGAGCCGATACCCAGGCCGGCGAGGTAGAGCCGCTGCATGGAACGAAGCCGTCGGGTGGCTACCAGCTCCAGGCTGGCAAGCGGGCTGTGTAACGCAAGGACCGGCATTATGGCGACGCCCATGGTGAGCATGCGCCACAGGGGGATGGTCGCCTTGCCCTGTTCGACTGCTGCGGGTATCGGCGTTTCGACCAGACCGAACCAGGCGGTGAGCGCGCCCAGGAGAACGGTGACGGCCAGTACGGTCCGGGCTGGCCGGACCGCGAGGAACAAGCGGACCGGGGTCGTTTCTGCTGATACCTCAGCGTCCCGGCTGACAGTAACGGCCACGAAGATAGTTCACCTCTCCTTCAGCCCACCGGAACTGATCGGCGCGAGACGGGTTGCCGGCGACCTCCCGTCCCTTCGCCCACGCCTGCTGCATCTCTGCGGGAGCATTGGTGTGGTAGTCCGGACTGCCCCCGCCGGCCAGATACGTTTCCGACCAGGCCCGGACAGCGGAGAGCCGGGCCTGGTCCGATGAGGTGATCTTCTGCCAGTCGCAGGCCTGAAAGTCCTGGAACCCGAAGGTTGATGCGTTGATCGCGATGCCTATGTCACCGGCATAGGACCACGGACTCCCCTCGAGGATGTTGAAGATCGGCGGCCCCGCCTCATAACCGAGGTATTCCTTCCCGTCCGGCCCGATGTATCGGGTCTTCTGGAGGCCGACCTCGTTGATGCGCGGCGGCCGGACGAATACGTCGGGCAGCAGGTCGATGCGCGCACTGACTTCGCGAAGCTGCGGCAGATACTTCTCATGTTCCGGCCAGATACACAGGGTCGTCGACCCTTCGACGCAGGTCACCTTGTTACCTGGTGGTTTCCGGTCGGCCACCACGTTGGTGGTCAGCATGACTGCAACGAGCGGCAGAACCGCAGGGACCAGCGTCCACGCCCTCCGTCTAACCCGTCCCGCGGCACCTGCGGCGGACAGCCACAGCAGGACCAGCAACAGTGCCACGACCGACCCCAGCCGCAGCGCCAGCGGCAACGGATCGACCGCCACCTCAGGGTAACCGGAGATCACGACGAACCCCACCCGGTCCAGCAAGGCAGTCAGGAACAGGAAGCCCAACGTCGCCACGAGAGCGGCGAACACGGGCCCGAACAGTTGGCCGCATGCCCAGCCAAGCGCGACCGCCAACAGGATCACGAACAGGCCAAGTAGGAGGTAGCCCAGCCAGAGGTGCACGCCCGGCGGGAACGCCCGGGCGGTGATGGCGAAGGCCACCGCCTGACCGATCAGATACGGGATCAATAGCACGATGATGGTCGCGCCGAGACGGTGGGCCTCCGAAACCACGGGGTGGACCCGCGCGGACCTCAGTTGTTCCTCAAGCCCGTGCCGCTGCGGCGCGCCCGCCGACCAGGCCACCGCCCCCGCTCCGACAATGCCCAACAGATACGCGGGCACCTGCGCTGCGGCGCCGGTCTCCGGCCAGACGCCGATCCAGTGCCGGTTCCGTAGGAACAGCACCGCCAGGTCGACGACGACGAGCACCGGCAGTGCCCAGCGGATCGGGGAGTTACGCACGTGTAGCCACACCGTACTCACAGTTCCTGCTCCCCCTCGGGCAGCAGGTGCATGTACGCCCGTTCCAGCGGAGAGTGGCCGGGGAGATCGTCATGGTCCAGGGCTTCCAGTTCGGCGACCGTGCCGTCGAACCTGGCCGCTCCGCCGTGCATCACGATCACCCGGTCGCAGACCGCCCCGACATCGTCGATGAGGTGGGTGCTGAGCACCACGACCGTGTCACCGAGCCCTGAGATGATCTTCCGGAATTGCAGCCGCTGGCGCGGGTCCAGACCGACCGTGGGCTCGTCCAGTAGCACCAGTCGCGGTCGCCCCACGATCGCCCAGGCGATACCGGCGCGCCTGCGCATGCCGCCGGAGAGGCTGCGCATCTTTGACTTCCGCCGATCGGTGAGGTCCACCATTTCCAACGCTTCATCGACCGCTCGTCGCCACTGATTGGGCGGCACTCCCCGCATCCATGCCGCATACGTCACGAAGTCGGCAACCTTCATCTGCGGGTCGAAGCCAAAGTCCTGCGGCAGATAGCCGATCCGGTCGCGAACCCGGCGAGCCGACCGCTCGCTGTCTATCTCGATTTCGTCGATCCGGATTGCGCCGTTCCGCGGCGGCATGACGGTTGCCAGCGTACGGAGCAACGTCGTCTTACCCGCCCCGTTGGGACCCAGTAACGCGGTTATTCCCGGCCGCAACGTCACACTGAGATTGTCGATGACGGTGGACATTCCATAGCCCTGGGACAGCGCGTCGAGCACGACACTCATAGAGAGACTCTCATTTCACGAACATGAGGTGAAGGAGTGCGGGCCCCTGGCCCACACTCCTTCACCTCAGTGCTGGTATTGATCAGTTGTAGTCGTAGCTGATCCAACCGTTGCTGGCACCGAACGTGCAGTCAGGGCCGGAGTAGGTGGTGGTGCTGCCCGCGCCCCGGACCTTCCTCATGCTCGGGTCCGTCTCGTACGAGCACGCGACGCCCGCCGTATTGGCGCACGCTCATGCTAGTGATCGATGATCGCCACCGCAACTGGCAGTCATAGCCCTGTGATGCTGGGTGTCTGTCCAGAATGGATAAGAGGTCTGAGTTGGGGTCGGACAGGCTGGCTCTGCTTGCCGTGAGTCATTCCTGGCCAACCTGCTCGGCATCCCGCCCGGCGTTTGGCCGATTGCCTGGCTTGGTCTCGGCCGCGTTACCTACCGCCAGCCGGTCTCCGACCTGGTCCGCCACGGCTGCCGTACGCCCCAGCTGCTCGCCGCCGCCGGGCACCGCGACCGGTGGCAGGGTTGAGGCACCCGATGGGGTGATTCGTGGGGGCCGCCCGGTTTGGGGCCCCAACTGCCGGGAAGTCGGACCACGTGCGCGGACTTCTGATGAAACTCGAACAGGCCTCCCGGCTCGACCGGATCGGCGACCGGCTCCAGCGGGCCGTCCAGGGCACGCTGCGTGGGCAGCGGATTCGGGACTTTCTGCACGGTGTCTGGCTGGGGCATCCGCTGCACCCGGCGATGGTGCAGGTGCCCGTCGGGGCCTGGATCAGTGCCGCGGTGCTCGACCTGATGCCCGGGCAGCGCCGGGCGGCGACCACGCTGATCGGGGTCGGCACGGTAAGCGCCCTGCCGGCCGCCGTCGCCGGGCTCAACGACTGGGCCGCCCTGTCCCGCGACCAGCGTCGGGTCGGCATGGTGCACGCCGCCGCGAACAACGTCGCCCTGGCGTGCTACGTCGGATCGCTGGTCGCCCGACGCAACGGCCGGCACGGGATGGGCAAGGCGCTGGCGTACGCGGGGCTGACCGCGGCGAGCGGTGGGGCGTACCTGGGTGGGCACCTCGCGTACAAGCAGGGGGCGCAGGTCAGCCAGAGTATCTCGGAGATGCACCTGATGAGCGAGGGGTGGCACCCGCTGGGCGACATGGCCGGCCTGCCGCAGCGGCAGCTCGTCACCCGGGAGATCGACGACGTGTCGGTGATCCTCTACCGGCACGGCGACGACGTCACCGTGATGCTGGAGCGCTGCCCGCACCAGAGCGGCCCGCTCGGCCAGGGCCAGGTGCAGGAGATCGACGGCCATGACTGCGTGGTGTGCCCGTGGCACGGCAGCACATTCCGGCTCAACGGTGGCGAGGTGGTGCACGGGCCGGCCGCCAACGACCAGGTGCTCCTGCCGACCCGGGTGGTCAACGGCCGGCTCGAGGCCCGCCTGCCCTGACCGGGGCCGCACCGGACCGTCGGCCACGGCGACCGGTCAGCGCGCCGGGGTGACGTATACCTTGCGCAGCGTCGCCCGCCTGCGGCAACTCACCCGTCGGCGAACACCAGGCGGACCAACGGGAGGCGCTGCGCCACGTCGGCGGGGAGCGGGCCGGTGCCGCGCAGCTCCGGGATGTCCAGCGCGCGACCCAGCGCCGCCGCGGCCCGGCGGCTGCGCTGCCGGTAGCGCTCCAGGCGCTGCCGGGTCTCCTCCCCGGGCAGCACCGTCGCCCGCGCCGGAATGCCGCGATCCGGGCCGTTCCACACCCGCACCCGGGGATCGGCCTGCAGGTTGCGGAACCAGTGGGAGCGGGGACCGTGCCCAGAAACCAGGAAGAGCACGCCGGGCTCCCGGTCGACCACCTCCAGCACCACGTACCGGGGCAGCCCGGAGCGTCGGCCCCGGTGCTCGAGCATCATCAGCCGGCGGGTGAGCAGCCGGCCGATGCCGTGCCGATAGAGCGGGATGGGTGCGCGGGCGAGCCAGCGCGGGATCCGGCGGGCCATGACCCCACGCTACGCGCCCCGCTCACCCATATCGACACCCAGTTTCGAGCTGACGGTGAAGCGGGTCGGTCAGCCTGCCGGGGTGACGTACACCTTGCGCAGCGTCTCGTGCACCGTCCAGGTGGTCCGGGCACCGGCCTCCAGCACGCACAGGTCGCCCGGGGCCAGCTCCAGCACCGGGCCGCCCTCCACGGCGACGCTCGCCCGGCCGGAGAGCACCACGAAGACCTCGTCGGCCTCCACGTCGGTGCTCACCCCGGGGCTGTGCTCCCACACCCCGACGTCCAGCCCGGCCACGGCGGGCACCGCAACGGTGCCCGTGGTCGGGGTGCCCTCCCGTATCTGCTCGGCGGGGAGCGGCTCGTGCGGGACGTCCAGGCTGGTGGCGCGGACCACGTGCATCGGCATGGCGACGACGGTAGCCGACGCGCTGGTCAGCCCTTCCGGTGGCGGCGGGGCGTCAGCTCCCGTCCGGCGGGTCGGGGGGCCGGACGTCGTCGCAGGCCGAGCACCGTGCCGAACTGCGCGCCGACCATGCTCGCCACCGCCAGCACCGCCGAGATCGCCAGCGGTCGGTTGATCCCGTCCTCGGCGGTGGCCCGGGACGCGTCGGCCGCCATCGCCGGTGGCGGTCCCGCCGGTTCCAACACTGTGGGCGACCCCGGCGTGCCGGTCACCTGCGGCGCCGGCTTCGGCATAGGAGCCTGCGGCGCCGGCTTCGGCGTAAGAGCCTGCGGCGCCGGCTTCGGCGTAGGGGTCTGCGGGGACGGCTTCGCCGTGGGAGCCGGCCCGATCGCTTCCACCGCGTCGCCCGGAGCCGTCGTGACCGCTGTACCGCCGGCAGGGCGGGCAGCCGGCCTACCCGGGGCGGGTGCCGGACGGGACGCCGGCGGAATCACCGGCCGCCCGTTGGCGTGCCGGCGGGCTCCCTCGTCCACCGCTCCCTCGGGTAGTTCGAGCAGTTGGCCGGGGCGGATCAGGTCCGGGTCGGCGAGCCGGTTCAGCCGGGCCAGCTCCCGGTAGCGCTCGAAGTCGTCCAGGTAGCGCTCGGCCACCCTGCCCAGGTAGTCGCCCTTCGCCACCCGGTACACGGTCGGCTCGGCCGACACCGACCCGGCTCGGTCCGACAACGCCTCGGCTTGGACCGGCACCGAGCCAGCCTGGACCGGCGGCGCGGCCACCGAGGCCGCCGGAGCGCCGACAGCCGGAGCGGCGGCGACCGCGGGCGCGGCGGCCGGGTGCGGGGCGGCCAGGGCGGCGGTGCTCGCCGCGGCCGGGCTCGCCGCCAGGATCAGCGCCACCGAGCTGACCAGCGCGGCCGCCGCCCGCTGTTGCCGGCGCATCCCAGGCAGCCGGGGCGCCGGCCGGCGCAGCGCCGCCGCCAGCAGCTCCACCAGTACGGAGAACGCGAACGTCGCCCAGCCAAACCAGCCCACCACGGCGAGCGCCCGCAGGAAGAGCTGCCCGTCGTCGCGACTGGTCAGCGCCGTACCCATCTCGGCGAGGGTGGGCAGATGGTCGGGGAGGGGGTTGCCGGCGAAGGCGAAGAGCGCGAGCGGGCCGCCGGCCAGCACCGCACAGAGCACCACGAGGGCGCCGAGCCCGGTGAGGACCTGGCCGGTTCGCCGTACGGCGGAACGTCGGGGTGCGGCCATGGCTGCGCTCCCTTCCTACGGTGCCCCGGTGAGCGCCCGTGCGGTGGCCTCACCCGTGACGGTGACGGAGTTGTTGAAGCCGAGGAGGCCGAGCAGGTTTCGGCGGTAGGTGACGCGGACGCGTACCCGGATCTGCTTTTCGCCGTCGATCACCGGGAAACTGACCTGGTGGCCGCTGACCCCGCCGGCCGCGCGCAGGTAGCCCGCGACGGCGTCCCGGGCGGCCACCTCGTCGATCTCCTTCGGGCCACCCTCGATGGCGCGGGCCCGGTCGATCATCTGGCCGCCGCTGCGGGCCGCCTCGGCCGCGAGGTTGTCCGCGCGCTGCAACGAGCGCAACTGCCCGGCGCCGTCGTACGCCAGGCTGATGATCACGAGTACGCCGGTCATCGCCACGGCGAGGAAGAGACTCACCCGGCCGCTCTCCGGCGCGCGCCAGCCGGTCATCGGCGGCTCCGGTAGGTGTCCAGCGGGGAGGTGAAGCTCGCGGAGACGGTCTTGTTGCCCGGCACCCCGGGCAGCCCCGGCGCCCTCAGATCGGCGAAGGAGACCGTGCAGGTCACCGTGACCGTGACGGTCGCCGGCACCCCGGGCGCGCTGCGGTACGCGGCGGCGAAGCTGGTCGTAGTCCCGCGTACCGAGCCGCCGAAGGTCAGGGCCGGCGAGGCGGTGCAGTGCAGCCCCGACCAGTCGAGCTGGCGGCGGGCCGCGTCGGTGGCCGCGGTCCGCCCGGTACGCGCGTCCCGAGCGATCGAGGCGGCCCGGGCGGCATCGTGCGCGGCCGACTCCACCGCCTCGGCGGCCACGGCTGTCCGCCCGGCCACCCCGGCCAGCACCATCAGCCCGATGAAGGCCGGGGCGAGCACCGCCACCTCGATCGAGACCGAACCCCGTTCGCGCACCGCTCTCACCCCGTCGTCCAGCGTTCGACCGGCCCGTGGGCGGTCTGCCGGACCGGGAAGTGGACCCCGGGGATCACCGACAGGGAGCGCCCGCTGACCGTGCAGGTGACCTCGGTGGCGGTCGTCGTGCAGGTGGGAGCCGGCCAGTCGACAAGCCAGTCACCGGCGGCGTGCAGGAAGGCGGTGGCCCGGTCCCGGCCCGCGCCAGGCGGGGCCTGGAGCGCGCGCTGGGCGTTGACGCCGGTCTGCGCCGCGTTGAGGGCGGTGGACCGCGCGACGAACCAGACGCCGAGCTGGATCGAGGCGAAGAGCAGCACGAGGATCGCCGGCATCACCACCGCCAGCTCGACCGGATTGGCTCCCCGCTCCGCCCCGCCCTCGGCGAGCCGCCCTCGGACGACCGCGATGATCCGCCCCGGGCCGTGCCGACCGGTGGGCCGGTCGACGGACGCCGGCCGGCTCCGGCACGTACGGGCGGGGCGGGGCATCACGGCGCCTTCGGGTGGTCCGGGATGGCGTTCATCCAGTTGTTGGCCTTGGCCAGGGCGAGCCCGGTGACCGCCATGGCGACCGCGACCAGGCCGAAGATGATCACCGCGGTCGGTACGGGGCTGTCGCCCCGCTCGGTGTCCCGCCGCAGCTCCGCCAGGCGGCTGGTCACCGCCGCGTACAGGTAGGTGTAGAGGCGCATCGAGGTTCTCCTTCTCACAGGCGGGCCAGGAACGGATAGACGGCGAAGCCGAGCAGCACGAAGACCAGCAACGAACCCGGAATGTCCAACCGGCTGGTCACCCCCTCGGCCCGGGCCAGGTTGTCGGTACGGATCTGGTCGCGCAGCGAGTCGGCGCGGCTGCGCAACGTCTCGTGCACCTGCGCGCCCTCGCTGCCGGAGGTGCGCATGATCGCGCCCACGTCGCCCAACTCCGGGATGCCGATCCGGTCGGCCAACTCCTGGAGTTCGTCCCACGGCGAGTGCATCTGAAGCTGGGCGATCCGCAGCGCCTCCCGGATCCGGTCGAAGACCCAGCCGTCGCAGACCGCCGCCGCGCGCTCCAGCGACTGCACCGGGCCGTGCGCCGCGGAGAGCTGCAACGCGACCAGGTCCAGATAGGTGCAGACCGCCTGACGGAACTCGTCCCGGGCGACGCTCGCCCTGACCAGCACGTCGCGGTGCGCGACCAGGCCGGCGACCAGCGCCAACCCCAGGCTCCCGAGCACCGGTACGACCAGCGGCAGCGACACCCCGCCCAGGAAGAGCACGGCCGACGTCAGGGCCGGCAGGGCGAACCCGAGCAGCGCGGAGAGCAGCACCGACAGGGCGTACTGCTCCGGGGTCCGGTCGAGCAGGGCGAGCTGCCGGTGCGGCGGGCGTAGCCAGCGGGAGAAGCCGCCCAGCCAGTCCGGCCCGCCCCGGGCCGCCACCGCCTGGCCGGGTGGCTGGTGCAGCCGGCGCAGCGCCGGGCCGAGCGCGGGGGTGGCCGGCAGCGCCTCGCGTACCACCAGGAAGAGGCCGAGGCCGACGACCGCCCCACCCAGCACGGCAACGGCGAACTCCCAGTTGAAGATCAGGTTCACGCAATCACCTCGTCCGGGTCGGGGGCGGGTAGGAAGCGCGCCGGCCGGGGCGGCTGGCTCATCGAGCGCACCCAGACCAGCAGCCCGACGAACGCGGCGCCGAGCACCGCCATCACCAGCTGCCCGAACGGCGTCCGGTACGGCCGGATGTACTCGGTGTTGACCAGCCCGTACGCGAGGGCGGCCAGGGTCATCCCGGTGAGGAAGCGGACCGCGAACCGGGGCTGCGTACGCTTCGCCTCGATCTCCCGGCGGGTGGCCACCTCGGCCGACGCGGCCGAGGCGATCGAGCCGAGCACGTCGCCGAGCCGCTCGCCCCGGTCGGTCAGGTGCAGGATCAGCGCGGCCACCACCTGGTCGCAGACCGGGTCGCCGATCTCGTCGGCGAAGGCGAGCAGCGCGGACTTCGCCAGCCAGCCGGCCTGGAGCCGGGCGGCCAGGGTGCGTACCTCCTCCTGGATCTCCTCCGGGGCGGTGGCGATGGTGCCGGTGATCGCCTGCTGGAGGCCCTGGCCGGTGCCGCAGATGTCCTTCAGCCGGCGGGTCCACTCGCCGACCGCCTCGACCCGGTCGATGGCCCGCTGCTCGGCACGGCCGACCGCGAACAGCCACGGCACCCCGGGCACGGCCAGCGCCACCAGCAGCCCGACCACCGGCAGCCCGGTCAGCAGGAAGGCCAGCGCCCCGGCCACCACCGTCGCGCCGAGTAGCACCCGGTACCGCCGCTGCTCCCGCCGGCCCGCCCCGGAGCGGATCCAGAGCCGGCGTAGACCGGGGCGCGTGCCCGGCGCCGGCCCGGCGGGCCGGCGGGTGCCGACCAGCGCGACCACGGCGAGCACCAGCCCGGCCACGAACACCGCGCCGGAGACGAGGGCGACCAGCTCGATCATCGACATGGTGTGCCCGCCTTCGTTCGCGACTGCGGGGCTCGCAAGACCGGCTCACTCCTCGCGCTCACGGTCGCCGTCCGAGCCGGGTGTGCCGGGGGCGGCGCCAGGCGCCGGTGCCGGCCTCGATGAACCGGGTCAGCAGCCGGGCGTCGTAGCCGACCCGCAGCAGCTGGTCGCGGATCCGCTCGGGCAGGTGCCGGGGGACGGCCCGACCGTCCGGCCCTGGCCCGAAGACCGCAGTGGTGACGATCCGGTTACTCTCACCGACCCCGATCACCTCCTCGACGTGCGAGACGAAGCGGTGCTTGCGGCCACCGATCGCGGTCTCGTCCTCGACGGTGACGTAGACGATCAGGTCGAGCGCGTTGCCCGCCATCCGGCGGGCCTGGTCGACCGTCATCTCCCGGCCGTGCGCGAGCGCCAGCTCGATGATCCGTTCGCTCACCCCCGCCGGGGTACGCGCGTGGATGGTGCACATCGAGCCGCGGCTGGTGGTCATCGCCTGGAGCATCGGCACGATCTCCCGGGACCGGACCTCGCCGACGATGATCCGCAGCACGCCCATCCGCAGCGAGACCGGGATCAGGTCGGCGATGCTCACCTCGCCGGCCGGGCGGCCGTCCAGCCCGCGTTCGCCGTGTCCCTCCCGGGACTCGAAGCTCATCACCGCCCGGTGCTTGTGCCCCCGGCGGGCCGGGAGCAGCTCGCGGCTCTCCTCCAGCAGCACGTACGCCTCGTCCGCCGGGATCTCGTCCATCAGCGCCCGGATGACCGTGGTCTTGCCCGCCCCGGCCAGCCCGGCGACCATGATGTTCAGCCCGGCTTGCATGGACGCGCGGAGGAAGTCGCGCAGCAGCGGGTCGATCATCTCGTCCAGGTCGGGCCGACCACCCGCGATGTCCTCCAGGCTCACCGCCAGGGTGTTGTGCTTGCGGATCACCGCGTACGGGCGGTGGCTGACCAGGAAGACCGCGGCGAGCCGGCTGCCGTCGGGCAGTTGCAGGTCGAGGGTCGGCTTCGAGGTGGACAGCGACCGCTCGGTGGCCCCCGCGCGGCGGGCCGCCGCCTGGAGGATCTCCACCAGCTCGTCGTCGCTGTCGGCGATCGGCTCGGCCCAGTCCACCCCGCCGCCGTGCCGGGTGACGCGTACCTGGTCGCAGCCGAGGATGTGCACCTCCTCGATGGTCTCGTCGACCAGCAGCGTCTGGAGCCGGCCCAGGCCCACCAGCTCGGCGGTGACCTGGTCGAGCAGCAGCCGTTCCTCGTCGGCGGGCATCGGCGTGCCGGCCCGGCGCACCGAGTCCGCGTACGCGGAGATCACCGCGACGGCCAGCCGCGCCCGCTCCACCTCCTCGGCGTCCGCGTCGAACTCCCGGCCGCGCTGCCAGAGGGTGAGCCGTTCGCTCAGCTCCCGGCGCAGCTCGCGGACCACGGCGAAGTCCACCCGGGGGCGGGGCGGCGGGGGCGCCGGCGCCACGGCTGGAGCCGGGTGCCGCCCGTTCGGCGGGGCCAGCGGTGGCACCGTAGAGGTGGCGCCGGGCTGCTGCCCGCGCGGGTCGTGGGAGACCGGCTCAAACCGCACCGGACACCTCCGGCGCGGTCGGCGCGGTCGCCGCGCGGGGCTGCGCCGCTCCCGGCCAGGCCAGCCGGGCGCGCCGCCGGTCCAGCAGCGCCCCGACCGGCACCTCCAGGGCGTCGGCCGCGCGCATCAGCGGCCGGCCGGCGCGTACGGTGCCGCCGAGGCTGAGCACCGCCGCGGTACGCGGGTCGTGCGGCAACCGGGCGATCACCGGCAGCCGCAGTGCCTTGCTGATCTCGCTGGTGCCGTGCCCGTCGCCGACCACCAGCAGGCGCAGGGCGCCCGGGGGCACCCGGTGCTCGGTGAAGTCCCGTTCGATGGCCCGGATCGTGGACCGGGTGGCCGACAGGTCGGGCAGGTGCGCGCGGGTGACCAGCAGCACGATCGCGGCGGCGCGCAGCACCGGCCACGGTGGACCGCCCACCTGGAGCCGCCCACAGTCGACCAGTACGTCGTACGGGGGGACACCCCGCTCCAGGCTGGTGAAGAAGTCGGCGAACCGCTGCCAGAGCGGTGTCACGCTGCCGGCCTGGGCCGGGTCGACCACGCCCGGCAGCAGCAGCCGCTCCCGCTTCGGCGCGTCCAGGTCGACCAGCTGCGACCAGAAGGCGCTGTCCAGGTTGCCGTCCCGCAGCTCCCCGACGGCCAGCTCGCCGATGCCCCGAGGGCCGTCGAGTGCCCCGCCCAGGTAGCCGGCGAGGATCGAGCCGCCGGCCGGATCGCACTCGGCCAGCACCAGCCGCCGGTGCCAGCTCAGCGCGGCGGCCAGCGCGGAGGTGGTGACGCCCGGCGAGCCCTTCGCCGAGACCAGGGCGATGATCGCCATCAGGCCGCCTCGGTGAGTACGAGCGCGACCCGGTCGTCCGCGGCCAGCACCACCACCGCCGGCACGTCGCGTACGGCCAGGGCCAGGTAGACCACCACGTCGTCGTTCTCCGGGCTGGCGGTGTCGACTACCACGGCCTCGAACCGGGTGCCGCCGCCGCGCGCCGCGCCGTCGGTGTTGGCGTTGTTGTCCGGGGTGCTGATCAGCAGGACCTTGTCGCCAGGGTGGAGCGTACGGGCCGGCACCCGGCTCGGCTTGAGCCCGAGCGCGATCTGCTGCTGCCCGGGCCCGAGCAGCGGGGCGTCGGTGAGCTGGGACGCGGTCAGCAGGGTGCCCGGGGTCAGCCGGACCGCCGCGCGTAGGTCCAGCACCTCCTTCAGCCGGCTGGTGGGCACCGGCCGCAGCCCCTGCCCGCCAGACACTCGTACCGCGACCAGGTCGCCGGCACTGAGCTGCTGGCCCACCTCGACCGGCCGGGCCACCGCCAGGTAGCTGCCGGTCGAGCGGACCGAGGTGACCGCGAAGGCCGCGCCCAGCCCGCCGAGGGCGATCAGCAGCACCGCCAGTCCGAGCAGGCCGGGGCGTACCCGTCGCTGCCGGACCACCCGGGGCGGTGCCACCGGAGTGTCCGCCGAGATCCCGTTCCGGGTCGCCACACTCACTGCGCCATCTCCGTTCGCGACTGCGGGGCTCGCAGATCCGGCTCACTCCTCGCGCTCACCGGGCTGCCTTTCGTTCGCGACTGCGGGGCTCGCAGACCCGGCTCACTCCTCGCGCTCACCGGGCTGCCTTTCGTTCGCGACTGCGGGGCTCGCAGATCCGGCTCACTCCTCGCGCTCACCGTGTCACCACCTGAAGTTCGTTGATCTGCACCGGCACTGTGCCGCTCACCCGGCTCTGCGCGATCTCGCCGCTCTGGCCCCCGCCGGTCCAGCGCACGGTCCAGTACGTGGTGGCGCTGACCTGGTAGGTGCCGGCCCGGGCGTAGCCGCGGTCGTGGCCACAGTCGGGAGACGTCCGCCCGGCCCGCCGCCCCTTCGCGTCGTACGGGGTGCCGGGCCCGGTGCAGGTGATCTGGGTGCCGTCGCCCATGTTCCAGACGACGCGGGTCACCTCGGCCTCGATCCGGACCGTCAGCCCCCGGTCGGCGGCGGAGGCCCGCAGCGGCCCGAAGTAGGAGGCTCGCCGAGGCTTAGGCGTCGGGTCTCTGCTGGCCCACATCCAGACCGGCAGGCCGACCAGGCCCGGTCCCTTACTCCGTCGCGGCGCGACCGCGATCCGGGGCGGCAGCAGTGTGATCGACGCGAGGGCGCGGCGGGCCAGTTCCTCCGGGTCGGGCGGCGCGCCGTAACCGGGCGGCGGACCGTCCCGCAGCACGACCGTCTGGGCGCCCAGGTCACCGCCGTTGCACGTGCGCACGTACCACTGCTTGCCCTCCGGCGCGTCCGGCTGCGGCTCGGCCAGCTTGTAGTAGCAGCCGTCGCCGTTGTTGAACCAGCCGAGCAGTTCGTCGTAGCAGGGGATCACCCGACCGTTCCACTGACACTTCGGCGTGGCGCCGCCGTTGTTCCCGCCCCCGCCGGGGTTGCCGCCGCCGCCCGGCCCACCCGGTACGCCCGGGTCGTCGTCCCAGACGTTGCAGTCGTTCTGCCCAGGCGGGCAGCCTCCGCCCGGACCCGCCGCCCGGGCCGGTACGCCGGTCAGCGCGAGCAGCAGCGCCAGGCCGGTGGCGAGCAGCAGCCGGCGGGGCGCCGCGGCCCGGTTCGGGCGGGCCGGGACACCCCGTCCTCCCCAGGTCAGCACGGCTGGTCCTGGTGTGCGGCACCGACGTTGATCAGCCACCGGCCGTCCGGGTAGCGGGTGGCGGTGGCGGTGGCCAGGTACCGCCCGCCGCCCGTGCCGGGTACCACCCGGTGGTCCTTGGCGTAGACGAGGCGGTAGCCGGTGGCGTCCAGGCAGTCCTGGATCTCCACGGTGGGTGGGTCGGCGGCCAGGTCGACCGATACGACGGTGGGTTCGGAGACGAGTGTTCCGGTACGCATCGCGCCGTGCTCCTTCGCCGTACGAATTGCCACCCGTACCCGGGTCAGAAGTGGATCAGCCAGGAATCGGGCCAGCTCCGGATGGCCGGGATCGCTCCGTGCGCTCGCCGTCTGGGACGCCGCCAGATACCCGGAATAGGCGGCGAGCGCCGCTTTCGTGGCCGCCTGTTCGTCGGCCGTGGAACGGGCAGCCGGTGTGCCACCGGGTCCGGTGAGTGGGTGGGCGGCGGCTTCCGGCTCGGCGCCGCAGCCGGCGCTCGCGCCAACCAAGGCCAGGCTGAGCAGGCAGATTGGCCATCGGCGGGAATGCCATGTAAGCAACACCGCGCCCTCCTCGGTGGGGCCCGGAGCGGCTGCGCGTACGGGCTCCGGGCATGCGGAAGCGCGCCCGGATGTGTTCACCCGGGACCCAGGTGGCTACCGCAGAATTTACCTATGCTGATCTTCAACTAATTCGAACGCGATGTGTCCGGTCGGCCTCCGGCGCCAATTGATCGGGGGTTGCGTCGTACCCAATGGGCGAGCATAGGCTGACGCCTGCCGATGCAACAGAGGTAATTCGCTTGATTGCGTTGAGTGATATCAGGTGGTGGTGGCCGGTGGGTGTCCGAATGGCGACGTATGGCGGGGGGCTGGTTGGATCGGTGGCAGGAGTGCCCGCGCCTTGTCAAGAGGTCCGGGGCGTCGGTCGGCATCCGTGCTGCGGAGGAATGGGTGGCAAGGATGCCTCTGGTCCGATCCGTCCCATCAGTGCCGGCACCGGTCGGTGCCGGTCGCGCGCCGGACGCCGTCCCGTCGGTCGAGGTGGCCGGAACGCCGTTTTCTGCGCCATCCGCCATGCGTCGGGCCAGCCAACTTCACTCTCCGTGTTCCAGAGTGGAACGGTCCGCAACCGCGTCGGAGTGTCGGCGTGATCGCCGAACGGCTCCCGGCCACCCCCGAGGAGGCCGGTGCCCGGCGTCCGGTGGTACGCCTGCTGGCCACTCTGGCGGTCGTACCGCCGATGCGGCTGGCCGTCGCCCGGTACGCCGTACCCCCGGGCTCGGCGGACCGGGCCGGGTGCGATGGCTGCGGCGCGCCGATCGGCCTGGACCGCCCGCTGCCCGCGCTCGGGCCGGCGGCCCGGTGCCCGGTGTGCCGGGCCCGGGTCGGCGCGGCACCCGGCTTGGTCGAGCTGGCGCTGGTGGCGGCGGTGGCGGCGCTCGCGCTGGCCGGCGGCGCGGCCGGCGCGCGGCTGGCGGTGGCCTGGTGGCTCGCCTGGGCGGTGCCGCTGGCCCTGGTCGACGCCGCCGTGCACCGGCTCCCGGACCGGCTGACCTATCCGGCGGCGGCCGGCGTCTGGGTGCTGCTCGGGGCGGCCGCGCTGGCCGCGGCCGACGCGGCGCCCTGGCTACGCGCCACCGCGGCCGGGCTTACCCTCGGCGCGGGCTTCGCGGGGACCACCCTGCTGCTCGGCCGGCGCGGGTTCGGGCTCGGCGACGCCAAGCTGGCGTTGGGCGTCGGCGCGCTGCTCGGCTGGTACGGCTGGCCGGTGCTGGTGGTCGGGCTGGTGCTGGCCGTCACCCTCGCCGCGCTGGTCGGCCTGGCGCTGCTGGCGGCCCGCCGGGCCCGCTGGTCCAGCCACCTTCCCTTCGGCCCGTTCCTCGTCGCCGCCGCCGCGCTGACCCTCATCCTCACCACCTGACAGTGCGGGATCAGCCGGGGGGTGTTCCTGTTGACCTCAACCCCGGGTGAGGTGCTTCACTGTCGGATGTGGATCTTGAAGGGCTGCGCGTCGCTATCACCGGCGCCGCACGTGACACGGGACGACTACTCGCCGAAGCCTTCGCCGAACGAGGTGCACACATCTTCCTCTCGGCTCGCGACCTGGCGGCGGCCGAGCATGTCGCAGGTGTGATCAACCAGCGAGGGTCGGGCCAAGCTAAGGCGTTTCACTGTGACCTTGCCGTAGCGGATTCGGTGCGCGCGTTTGCCGCGGCGTTGGCCAGCCGGACGAAGTTCCTGGATGTGTTGATCAACAATGGTTCCCCCTACATCGAAGGTGACGACCTGGGGGACGCCTCGGACGACCAGCTTGAAAGCATGATGGCTGCGGGCGGGACCGGCACAGCGCTGTTGACCAAACACCTGTTGCCGCTGCTGCGCGGCTCGACGCGGCCCGACATCGTCAACATGATCTCCGCTTGCGGTGAGATCGGGCACCGGCGTTCTGGCGCGCATCCAGCGTTCTACGCAGCCAAGCACGCCCATGCCGGGCTCGCCGAGGTCCTGTCGCACCGGCTTCGCCCTGAAGGGATCAGAGTGATTTCGCTCTTCCCACCGGACTTCGTCCAGAGCGGGCCACGACAGGCGAACAGTGACCTCACTGCCCGGTCAGTCGTCGACTGCGTGCTGTTCGCGGTCGGCCAACCACGAGACTGCTTCATCCGCGAGATCCACTTCGAGCAGGTCCAGCGGCCACACCCCTGAGCGCCCATGCGCCGGAGGTAACACCGTGCGAACCAACCGGCAATGATCGCCGGTAACCCATTGCCGCTGCGTTTTTGCTGAGCGGGTGGGGCGTCTCTGCTCCCCACCCGCTTCACATCAGCCCCTGCTGCCCGGCCGGCGACCACCAGTACAGCCGGGCCACGCACGGTCCGCCAGGCTGGCGAGTCGATCCAGCCGGACTCCTGGGCGCGGCTACTGCCCGCAGGAACCGCTGTCGAGGTGGAAGTACTTCGTGTTGGCCCAGCGGCAGAGTCGGATGCCGACGACAACGCCGCCAATCGTGATCAAGGCGGGGAGGTACCCGCTGGCGACCTGCACGATCGGGATCGACGGACAGCCACCCGAGATCGCCCAGCCGGTGCCGAACAGCACCGAGCCGGGGATCACGCCGGCATGGATGCGCCCCGGGACGCGACGGACGCGCAACACGGCGAACACCACGATGATGATCGCTACGGCGCCGGCGAAGGCCAGGAGCATCCGAAGATCCTGGAAGGTGAACATGCGGTTCAGCTCGCCGAAGTCACCGAACCCGATGTTCGCGACGCTGTAGCCGAGGGCCAGCCCAGCGATGATGTTGGCGACGAGTATCCCGCCCCGAGTACGCATCAGATCACCTTCCACAGCAGGAACGACACGAGGATGCCGGTGCCGAAGAAGACGGCAGTCGCGACCATGCTGACCGGCTGTAGCCGGCCACAGCCATTGAGTCCGTGACCGCTGCTGCACCCTCCGGCGAGACGGGTGCCGAAGCCGACGAGTACACCGCCGACGAACAGCGTGCCGACCATGGCGGCCGGTTTGTCGGTCACGATCTGGCGGAAGGCGTCGCCCATGTCGAGGCGGAGCTGGAATCGGCCGGAGGCAACCGCCGCCACCCACGCGCCGACGAAGATCGACAGGAGCAGGGCGGCCTGAGTGACCAAGGGTGCCGGGAGCAGGCTCGTCATCGAGGAACTCGTCGGCGCTGGCGGTCGTACGTCCGGTCCCGGTGTCCGCGTGTCGCCGTGCGGGGTGGGACGTGCGGGTGCAGCGGAACCGGCTCCGAACTGGTCGGCGGTGGCCGCGGCGAGCGCCTCGGCGAGGACGCCTGCGTCAGCGAACTGGGCGTTCACCCGTTCGACACGGCGTTCGGCGCGCCAGTTCAGTACACGGTCCCACGCACCGGACACCCCGAAGGATCGATCCGTCGTGACGGCGTAGTTGATGGTGGTGAGGGCGAGTCCGGCAGCCCCCGCCCACCAGGGCCAGTATTCAGTCATGTGGGACCTGCAATCCAATCTGCGAGTCGGGTCCACCACCGGCCCCGCCGAGGCGCAGGTGGGGCCGGTGGGGTGCTGGAGGGGTACGGCTGTGCGGGTGACCCGGGGTTGAAGCCTTGAGCGGGTGGCGGCGCCGGGTTGGGCTCGCGGGCCGGTTCCGGTGGCGGCTCGAACCGCGCCGAGGGCCCCCGACCGAGCCGTGACGGGGGCGTCTGTGGTGGCCTGGTCGCGCCCGAGCCGTCAGCGGCGGGAATGCCTCTCAGGTGTAGCGCGTCGGCGCCGTTCGGGAGGAGCGTGATCGGCACGATCTGGCCCGTCCTGGACATCTGGAACCGAGCACATGTCAGCCAACCCTCCGCACTGTCGCAGTAGTAGTTACGCCAGTCGCGCAAGCTTGCGTTGAGCAGCGGGAAGAGCGGGCAGTTCTGAGCGTGTGAGCAGCCCATGTCGCTCCGATCTGCCCATCATCCGGGGCGGATGGGCGGGATGGCAGGAGTTGGAGGGGTAGGTCTCGGTCAGCGAGCATACATACCGAATGGACGACTAGCGATCGGCAGGTGATCATGTGGAACATCACTTGATTAATGACCTGGTCACGCTCTACGCCAGACCGGCGCGGTCGGACGCCCGTTGACCGTGGCCGATGGCACGTCCGCGCCGGCAAGGCGTCCGGGTCGGCCGTCTACGACCCGCTGGATCCCGACCGCAGTGACCTGGACGCGTACGCGGCCGTGGTCGACGAGTTCGATGCGCGAAGCATTCTGGACATCGGCTGCGGCACCGGCACCTTCGCCTGCCTGCTCGCCGGTCGCGGCTTGAGGTGCGGCAGGGCCGCCCGCCGGGAGAGGGAGGGCAGGAAAGCCCGAAGCCCGGCGATACCGAAGGGAAGGGATCCGACCGCACCACGTCGGACGCCGACAGCCCGGAAGCGTTCGTCAACAACGTCGTCAGCGACCCGAAGTCGGTCGCGGGCGGTCCGCCGAAGAGATCGCGCAGCAGTTCAACGATGCGGGATATCCAGCCGCGGTGCAGCAGAGCACCAAGAAGGGAACCCGATGGGCCGACTTGGTGTACGTGGTGCGCGTGGTCGAGGGGCGCGGACGAGTTGAAGACGCACTCGGGCCTGACCGCCAAGCTGCGGACCGAGTTGCGGGAGAAGTGGCAGCTGGAAGTGTTCGCCGACGGCAGCGCGCTGACGCCGTACCAGGCCGCCGCACTGGCGGCCGCGCAGGTGGTCTCGACCGCCTGATGTCCGGTGCCGGTGAGCAGACCAGCGGATGAAGAGGGCAGCCGCATGGCGGGTGATCGGCCCGCGGGTCAGGTGGGGGTCACCGCAACCCTTGCCTTGGTGGCGACGGTATCGCGTCAGCGATTGCGCGGGCAGTGGCTGCGGTTGCTGTCGATATTCATTTCAGCAGCCAGCTGGCCGTCGCCAGGGTGAGCATCGACAGCCCGGTACTGGCGATCACCGTCCCACGCGCCACCGAATCCGCCTGGCCGTATTCGCGGGCGAAGACGTATGCGTTCTGTGCGGTAGGCAGGGCCGCGCAGACCACCAGCGCGAGCAGCTCGGCCGGGCGCAGTTGCGCCAGAAGCCCGAACAGGTACGCCAGTACCGGCTGCGCCAGCAGTTTCAGGCTTGACAGCGTCAGAACCTCGGCCCGTTCAGCTGCCAGACCCGAGCCGCGCACAGTCAGCGAGAGGCCGAGGGCGACCAGGGCGGCGGGCACGGCGGCGCTGCCGAGCATGGCGAGCGGCCCGGCAACCACCGGTGGTGGCTGCCAGTCGAGCGCCGAGCAAAGTGCCCCGGCGGCCAGGCCGAGGATGATCGGATTTCGCAGCGGCAGGCTTGCCAGCCGGGCCGGCCGGAGCCGGCGATCGGCGTCCCGATCCAGGAGGGCGAGCACCAAGGGGGTGATCACCAGGGCCTGGAACAGCATTACCCCGGTCAGGAAGGTGGCGTCACCAAGCACCTGCATTGCGACAGGAATGCCGAGGTTCGCGGAGTTGACGTAGCCGGCCGCCATCGCGCCGATCGTGGCCTCGCCGGGCTTCCGGCCGAAGATCTGGCGACTTAGGACGAAGCCCGCGGCCATGGTCACGACGGTACTGGCGGCGAATGCGCCCAGCGCGGGCCCGCTGAACGACAGACGGGTCCGCGTGAGAGCGGTGAACAGCGCGGCTGGCATCGCTAGGTGAAAGACGAAGCCACCCAGCGTACGATCGGCCCCTTCGCCGAGTAGCCGGAAACGCCCGGCCACGAAGCCAAGCAGCGTCAGCGCCCAGATCGGAACGAAGGCAGCGATCAACGGGGGACCAACTCAGCTCCTCGCGCTGGCAGGACCCGAGCATACTTTGCGCGCTCTTGACTGCCGCGACGCCGGTCTTGTCGAGCCCTGCGCGATGAGGCGCCGGAGCGGTCGGCGGTGCAGGCTGTGATCGGGCCGGGCCGGGCGGTGGCAGGATCGGTGGCATGGAGTTCGCAGAGGTGATCCGTCGTCGTCGGATGGTGCGGCACTACGCCGACCGGCCGCTCAGCCCCGACGTCGTCGAGAGGATACTGACCAGCGCGCTGCGCGCACCCTCGGCCGGCTTCTCTCAGGGCTGGGCCTTCCTCGCCCTCACCGAGCCGGAGGACCGGGCCAGATTCTGGCCGTACGTCCCCACCCGTGTCGCGCAGACACCGACCATGCAGCACGCACCGCTCGTGGTCGTGCCGCTCGCGCACAAGGCCGTCTACCTCGCCCGGTACGCCGAAGCCGACAAGGGCTGGACTGACCGGTCCGAAGCCCGATGGCCGGCACCCTACTGGTACATCGACACCGGCATGGCCGCGCTGATGATGCTGCTCACGGCCGTCGACGAGGGCCTCGGCGCCTGCTTCTTCGGCATCATGCCGGTCGCCGGCGAGGACCTCGACCCCGAGGTCGACATCCCGGCCCACACCGCCGCGTTCAAGGCCGAGTTCGCCATCCCCGATGAGTACGCGCCGATCGGCGGCATCTGCATCGGCTACCGCGCCGACGACCTGCCACCGCAGAACCCGGCCATCGCCGCACGCCGTCGCGACGCCGCCGCAGTCATCCATCACGGGCAGTGGAATGCCACCTGACCGGCGGCGGCTGCCGGCTGCCGGGGTGCCGGCCACACCCGAGTCTCGTTCAAGACTCCGGCACAGGCCAGGCATGGCCTGGCACCACCGAGAGGTGCGGCACGAACTCTTCGCTGACCTGCACTGGACGGGCAGGCCGCCGCCGTGGTGGTGTCTCGACGGCGAACTCGCGCTGTTCGCCGTTCGACGGCTACGCCACCGGGTAGTGACCCGGACTCGCCCTCAACCAGACAAAAAAACCTAGCGCTGCTACTCAAAGTAATCAGGCGCTGCGCATGTTCGCGTAGACAAGTTGTGGGCCGCCGGGGACTCGAACCCCGAACCTATGGATTAAAAGTCCACAGCTCTGCCATTGAGCTAGCGGCCCGCCCGCTCAGGCTACCGGAACCCGTTTGCCCGGGGCTTCCGGCTTCCCGCCGCCCGTCGAGGTACGCCAGCCGGGGCGGCCGGCGCGCCAGCCACGACCGGCGGCCGCTGTACTCAGAAGTCGGCGAAGAGGTAGGGGAGGGCGCGGGGGAAGAGGCGGCGTAGCTCGGTGGCGGCATCCGTAGGCACTTCGCCGAGGCCCCGGATGACGACCTCGGCCGGGTCGAGCACCCCGTACGCCAGGGCGGAGAGCCCGGCGGCGGTGAGCGTGGCGGTCGGGACGGTGCCCGCGCCGGCGGAGTCGCCGGGCAGCACGTCCAGTCGGCCGGTGGTGCCGTCGAGCAGGTGGGTCCCGCCGAGCCACCGGTCACCGACCAGTTCGACGGTGACCCGGCCGGCCCCGGTCGGCAGGCCGGCGAGCGCGCCCAGGCTCAGCAGCCGGGCCATCGGGGCGGACGACCCGGGCCGGGACACCCGCGCCTCGACGTGCACCGCGAGGTCGGTGAGCCACAGCTCGGGCAGCTCGTTGGCGGGCAGGTGGAGGCGGATCCGTTCCACCTGGTCGACGTGGCGGGCGAAGAACTGGAGCAGCGACGCCCGGGCGTACGGGTCGTCGGCGAGCAGGTCGTCGGCGATCAGCTCGCCGCCGTGGTCGTCGATGCGGTAGGTGACGGCGCCGACGGTCTCGCCGTCGCGTACGGCGGTGAGCAGCCAGCGGTCGTCCCGGTCGCGCAGGCCGACCGTCCGGAAGTCGGGGAAGACCGCGAACCCGTGCCGCTCGTGCAGGCAGCGCTCGATGTACGCGCGCCACGTCTGGTAGCCCGCGCCGACCCGCTCCCACCCCACCTCGCCGGGCAGCTCCGCCTGGAGCAGCGGGGCCAGGTCCGCCGGGGAGAAGACCGCGGTACGCCGGGCGGGTAGCCCGACGTACCCGAAGCGCTCGTAGAACGAGGCGCGGAACGGGTAGAGCGCGGTGAGCGAGTGCCCCTCGGCGCGCATCTCGTCGAGAAGTTGGTGCAGCAGCGCCCGGACGTGACCACGCCGGCGGGCCAGCGGGTGGGTCGCCACCCCGGCCACGCCAGCCATCGGCAGGACGTGACCGTGCAGGTTCTGCCGCATCGGGATCGCCGAGACGGCGGCCGTCGTGATCCCGTCCTCCTCGACGACCAGCGTCCGGTTGCCCGCGTTGTACGGCAGGTACGCGCGGTACTCGTCGACCCGCGACGCGACCATCGGCGACGGCTCGAAGGCGTACGCCTGGAGCGGGAAGCTGTGGGTGAGGCGTTCCTCGGCGGCCAACCGGCGGATGATCATCTGATCATCCCAACCCGGTCCGGCGACCGGCGCAACCCGATTGGCGGTCAGGTCACCGGCAAATGCCGGACGTGCCGGCGCCGGCGCAGCCGGGCGGTGGACACGCCTCAGACTGCGGTGACGTCGGAGACCACGACGGTGACGTTGTCCGGCGCGCCGGCCTGGTGGGCGAGCTTGACCAACTGCTCGCCGCACTGCTGGCGGTCGGAGTGCGTGGCGAGCGCCGAGGCGATGGCCAAGTCCTCCACGTAGTCGGAGAGGCCGTCGCTGCACAGCAGCAGCCGGTCGCCGGGGACGACCGTGAGCATCCCGATGTTCGGCGGCGCGTCCGAGCCCTGCACGGCGCGGGTGACCAGCGAGCGCTGCGGGTGGTGCCGGGCCTGGTCGTGGGAGATCGCGCCCTGGTCGACCAGCGCCTGCACGAAGGTGTCGTCCCGGGTGAGCTGGGCCAGCTCGCCGTTGCGCAGCAGGTAGCAGCGGGAGTCGCCGACCTGGGCGAGGACCAGGGTGTCGCCGGCGAGCAGGCCGGCGGTCAGCGTCGTACCCATGCCGTCGCGCGCCGGGTCCGCGGTGATGGCGGCCCGGATGCGCTGGTTGGCGGTGGTCACCACCGCGCGCAGCGCGTCGGCGGCCTCGTCGGGGACGGTCGGCGGGGCCAGCTCGTCCAGGATCCGGATGACAATCGCGCTCGCCACCTCGCCGGCGGGCAGCCCGCCCATGCCGTCGGCCACCGCCACCAGGCGGTCACCGGCGAGGGCGGAGTCCTCGTTGTTGGTCCGGACGAGGCCGACGTCGTTGCGGATGGCCGAGCGGAGGATCAGCGTCATGGGGTCAAGCTTGCCAAGAAGACCCCACCGCCGTCTCTATGCTCCCAGCGGTACGCCCGAGAAAGGTTCCGCTGCCGGGAACGGCGGCACCGTCCACCATGGTCACTAACGTGGGTAGCGCAGCAGCAGGCTGGCGCGTACCTCCTCGTCGCCGACCGCGGCGTAGCTGTGCGGTACGTCGGAGGTCCAGCGCAGGTGGCCGCCGGCCGCGACGGTCAGCGGGGCGTCCACCGGCCCGGCCCGCAGTACGCCGGCGAAGACGGTGATGTGCTCGGTCACCCCGGGTTGGTGCGCGGGGGAGAGCTGGCCGGGCCCGGGGGCGACCCGCATCCGGTACAGCTCGTAGGTCGCGTCCGTGTCGGTGAAGACCTCCAGCAGGGTGGCGCTGACCGCCGCGCCGCTGACCGTGGGTGTCGCCGCGGGCCCGGAGAGCACGGCGGTGAGCGGTACGCCGAGCTGCGCGGTGACCGCGTACAGGGTTTCCAGGGTCGGGTTGCGGGTGCCGTTCTCCAGCCCGGAGAGGGTGGCCTTTCCCACGCCGGCCAGCCGGGCCAACGTGGAGAGGGAGATCCCCCGCTCCTCGCGGAGGGCGCGGACCCGGCGTCCGACCGTCTCGGGTGCCCGGTCCCGGGCTGGTGGGACTGTTGCCATGCGGCTATGGTGCTACACCGGGCTGTTCCGTAAACGGAACGATGCTGCGCCGGAACGGCGGCGCGCGGAGGGCAACCGACGGGAGGATGGCGTGGCCGGTCGGCTGCAACCCGTGCTGGCCGGGGTCGTGACGGCCCTCGTCGGCTTCGCGAGTTCGTTCACGGTCGTGCTCGCCGGGCTGCGCGCGGTGGGCGCGGACCCGGCGCAGGCCGCCTCCGGGCTGCTCGCGCTCTGCGTGGCCACGGGCGCCTGCGCGGTCTGGCTCGGGCTGCGGCACCGGCTGCCGCTGGCGATCGCCTGGTCCACCCCTGGTGCGGCGCTGCTGGTCGCCACCGGCCCGGTACCCGGCGGCTGGCCGGCGGCGGTCGGCGCGTTCCTGCTCACCGGCCTGCTGATCGCCGCCGCCGGACTGGTCCCGGCGCTGGGCCGGGCGGTCGCCGCGATCCCCGCCCCGGTCGCCAGCGCCATGCTCGCCGGGGTGCTGCTGCCGCTCTGCACCGCGCCGGTCCGGGCCCTGGTCGAGGTGCCCCGGCTGGCCGGGCCGGTGGTGCTCGCCTGGCTGGTGCTGCACCGGTTCGCCCGCCGCTGGGCGGTGCCGGGCGCGCTGGCCGTGGCAGCGGTGGCGATCGCACTGACCACGTCCGGGCCGGTCCGGGCGCACCTCGCCCCGTCCGTCGCGCTCACCGCGCCGACCTGGACGGTGCCGGCGGTGGTGGGGCTCGCGCTGCCGCTGTTCCTGGTCACCATGGCCGCGCAGAACGTGCCCGGGATGGCCGTCCTCGCCGGCTACGGCTACCGCGCCCCGCTGGGCTCCGCGCTCCGGGTGACCGGGCTCGCCACCGCGCTCGGTGCCCCCGCCGGCGGGCACGCGGTGAACCTGGCCGCGATCACCGCCGCCCTGGCCGCCGGCCCGGACGCCCACCCCGATCCGGAGCGGCGCTGGATCGCCTCGGTCACCGCCGGGATCGGCATGGCGCTGCTCGGCCTGGGCGCCGGCGTGGCGACTGCCCTGGTGCTGCTCTCGCCGCCGGTCCTGGTCGAGGCGGTGGCCGGGCTGGCGCTGCTCGGCGCGCTGGCCGGCGCGGTCTCGGCGGCCGTCGCCGAGCCGGACGCCCGCGAGGCGGCGGTGGTCACCTTCGTGGTCACCGCCTCCGGGGTGAGCCTGCTCGGGGTGGGCGGCGCGTTCTGGGGTCTGGTGGCCGGCTGGCTGATGCTCCTGCTGTTCCGCCGCCGGACCATCGACCGGTCGGCACCGGCACCGGACCGCCCGGAAGCGGAGGCGGTCACGCCGGCCCGGGTCGGTTGATCACAGTAGAGCAGCACCGACGAATGCGCTGGTCAGCGCGTCGGCTTGGGCCGGTCACTCCTCTGGCGGCAGCTCCGCGGCCGGGACGTCGAGGCGTACCCCGTCGTCGGTGACGGCCGTGATCCGGTCGGCCAGCACGTAGACCGCGCCGGCCCGGGCCAGCTCGGTGGAGACCTTCAGGTAGCCGCTGCGCAGCAGCCGGGCGGCCAGATCGGCGGGGACGTCCGGCTCCTCGACCGCCGCCGACTCGATCAGCTCGTCCAGGCTGCCGCCCGGGTCGATCCCGGCGGGCGCCTGCACCGTCACCGCGTTCGGGTCGCCGCGCTGGACGAGATCCACGGTGCCGACCTCGACGCCGGTCGAGTCGATCACCCGCATGCCGGTCGTGACCCGGGAAATGGTCTCCTGGCTCATGTAGGCGCGGTTCCCGGGCCGGCCCGGCGCTAAACGGGCGGGGTCCAGCCGCTCGGTGGGCGGGGTGACAACTCGCGCCAGGTGTCCGGCCCCTCCAGCAGCGCCCGGATCGTGTCCTCCGCCTCCTCCGCGCTGTCGTACTCGTAGAACCGGGAGACGCCCTCGGCGCCGCCGGCGCGCTGCTCGACGTGCCAGCGGTCGCCGTCGACCCGGAGGAAGACATCCCGCCGGGCCAGCCGCCCCCATTTCCCGTTCCACCAGTGCCTGCGCTGCTCCATGACCGGGACTCTATCGAACACATGTTCGAGACGTGTCGGCCCCCGCGGGATTCCCACGGGGGCCGGGTGCGGGCAATACGTCAGCGCGGGGCGGGTGGCTCCTGCCGCCGGCCCAGCACGTCGTCCAGCGCGCCTCGCTGGGCCGGCGCGGCCTGGTTGCCGGCGAGCAGTGCGTCCCGGATCTCGGTGAGCAGCTTGATCTCCTCGCTCGGGGCGTCCGGCGGCGGCTCCTCGCCGCGCTTGCGCCGCTCGGCGAGCCTGTTCATCGGGTAGACGACCAGGAAGTAGAGCGCGGCCGCGGTGAGCAGGAAGGTGATCACCGCGTTGACGAAGGCGATCCAGTCGAACGAAATGCCCCATAACTTCGGGGCGGTGCCGGTGATGCCGTTCCTGCTGCCGGTCAGGAGCAGCACGAACACCCGGATCAGCGGTTCCAGGAACGACTTGGTGAGCTGGGTGACCACGCCTGTGAACGCGGCGCCGATGACGACACCGACCGCCAGGTCGACGACGTTGCCGCGCATGATGAAGTCTTTGAAGCCCTTGAGCATGCACACTCCCGTGGTGCTGTCCGGTGTCTCGTCCGGGACAACCTATGCCCCGGAGGGGGACTCCAGAAAAGCACCGGCCTCGATCGCCGCCCGCGCCGGATCGCCGTCCCGGATCGCGTCGACCAGCCGGCCGTGGTCGACGTACCGCTCGGGCTTTAGGGCGCCGCCCATCGCCTGGGCGACGGTGCTGCGCAGCGCGGCACCGACCGAGGCGTACAGCTCGGCCAGCATGCCGTTGTGGGCGGCGGCCACCACCGCGCTGTGCAGCGCGGCGTCCGCCTCGACGAACTCGTCCACCAGGCCGGAATGCCACGCGACCTCCCGGGCGGCGAGCGCCTCGTCGAGCGCCGCCAGGTCCTCAGGGGTACGCCGCAGCGCGGCGAGCCGGGCGGCCTCCACCTCGAAGGCGCGTCGGACCTCGATCACCTCGGCCATCCGATCGTCGGTGAGCCGGCGGGCCACCACCGGGGCCAGCTCGTCGGTCGACACGACGTACGTCCCGGAGCCCTGGCGGCACTCCAGCACGCCGGCGTGCACCAGCGCGCGGACCGCCTCCCGGACCGTGTTGCGCCCTACGCCGAGCGCGGCGACGAGCTGCGGCTCGGTGGGGATGCGCCCGCCCACCGGCCACTCGCCGCCGAGGATCCGGGCCCGAAGCTGCTCGATGGTCTGCCGTACCCGGTGGCCGCGCGGGGGTACGGCGACGGAATCGACGGTACGTGTCACCGGTTACAACTCCTCCCGAAATTCATCCCATGATTGTAGTCTGAGGTCATGACACCGCCAGCCACCTGCACCGATGCGCCCGCCATCGATGTTCCTGCCCTGACCGGAGCACCGACCACCCGCGTGGCGCCCGGCCCGGCCCGCGTGGCGGCATCCGCGCGCCCGGTCAACCCGGCCACCGGCGGTGCGCTGGTGCTGGTCGGCATGCTGCTGGTCGCGCTCAACCTGCGCGCCGCCGTGACCAGCCTGGGCGCCCTGCTCGACGAGATCCGCGTCGGGCTGGGCCTCTCCGGCACCATGGCCGGCCTCGTCACCACCCTGCCCACCATCGCCTTCGCCGGGATGGGCGCGCTCACCCCGTGGCTGGTCCGCCGCTGGCCGGCCGCCCGGGTGCTGGTGCTGGCCATGCTCGCCCTCGCCGCCGGGCAGGTGCTCCGGGTGGCCACCGACTCGGCGGCGATCTTCGTGCTCACCAGCGCGCTCGCCCTGGCCGGCATCGCGATCGCGAACATCCTGCTGCCGATGCTGGTCAAGCAGCACTTCCCGCACCGCACCGGGCTGGTCACCGGGGCGTACACGATGGCGCTGACCACGGGCACGACGGTGGCCGCCGCCTCGGCGGTGCCGGTGGCGCACGCCTTCGGCTCCTGGCGGGCCGGGCTCGGCGTCTGGGCCGGGCTGGCGGCCGTGGCCGTACTCGCCTGGGTGCCGCTGGCGGTGCGTGCCCAGGGGGCGCGGCGGACGGCGAGGCCGGCGGCGGTCGCCGCGACCCCGGCGCGGGTCCAGCCGGCGCGGACCCGGCTCGGCTGGGCCATGGCCGTCTACTTCGGGGCGCAGTCGCTCAGCGGGTACGCGATCATGGGCTGGCTGGCCCAGCTCTTCCGCGACGCCGGCTACCCCGCCGAGACCGCCGGCCTGCTGCTCGCCGGGGTGACCGCGCTCGGCGTGCCGGTGGCGCTGGCGATGCCCGCCCTGGCCGGCCGGCTGCGGACGCTGCGGCCGCTGGTGCTCTCGTTGACCGCCTTCTCCGCGGCGTCGTACCTCGGTCTGGCCGTCGCGCCGCACGGCCTCGCGCCGCTCTGGGTGCTGCTGCTGGCCCTCGGTCAGGGCGCGTTCCCGCTGATCCTGACCACCATCGGGCTGCGGGCCCGGACCGCTGAGGGCACCGTCGCGCTGTCGGCCTTCGCGCAGAGCACCGGGTACGCCATCGCCGCGCTCGGTCCACTGCTGGTCGGCATCCTCTACGAGGCGACCGGGGGCTGGACGCTGCCGATCGGCTTCCTGCTGGCGGCCCTCGCCATGCAGACGGGTGCGGGCCTGGTCATCGCCCGCCCCCGCTACATCGAGGACGAGCAGCTGAGCGCCGAGCGTCAGGACGAGGCCGGCGTCGGGTCGCCCGCGACCGCCTGGTCGACCGTCGGGTAGGTGTGCAGTACCTCGACGAGGCCGCTGACCTCCAGGATGCGGAGCACGCCGCGCTGCGGAGCGGCCAGCCGCACCACACCGCCGGCCTCGTCGCAGCTGTTCTTGGCGCGGACGAACACCGACAGCCCGGTCGAGTCGCAGAACGACAGGTCCGCCAGGTCGAAGACGAGCCGGTCACGCCCCTTGTCCAGCAGATCCGTGATCTGGTCCTGAAGCTGCGGTGCCGTGGCCATGTCCAGCTCGCCCGCGACCGACACGACGACCACGTCGCCGCGCTGTTCCGTGTGCACCGTCAGGGACATTCGCCGACCTCCTGTGTTCGGTGGAACGGTATCCCACGAAGCGGGCGATACGCAGAACGGGAGCCGACAGGGGCTGCCCGGCCGGGGTCGAGGATCTCCTGGCTGTCCCGCCGCGGTTCGTGTCGCATTTCTTCAAGACCGCCCCCATACGCTGGCCCTATGACCACGAAGACTAGTGAGCTGCTGGCCGCCGCCGAGCCCCGGACGATTGCGGTGGTCCAGGGCATCTCCGACGATCAGCTCGACCTGCCGACCCCGTGTTGCGACTACTCCGTGCGCGATCTGCTCAACCACCTGTTCGACGTGGTGGTCAACTTCCAGGCGCTCGCCAGGCAGCAGGAGGTGGACTGGTCGGCCAAGACCGATCACCTGACCGAGGGCTGGCGGGAGCGGTTCGCCGCGGAGACCGTACGCCTGGTTGAGGCGTGGTCGGACCCGGCGGCGCTGGAGGGTGTCTCGTCCGGCATGGGGCTGCCGCAGGAGACGCTCGGCGACATGGCCCTGATCGACCTCACGGTGCACGGCTGGGACCTGGCCCGCGCGACCGGGCAGCGGGTCGAGGTCGAGCCGACGGTGCTCGCGGCGGGGCACGGCTTCATGGACCGGATGGGGGATACCGGTCAGCGGATGGGCGCCTTCGGCGAACCGGTGCCGACCGCGTCGGAGGCCACCGAACTCGACCGGCTCCTCGGCCGGACCGGCCGAAATCCCGCCTGGACGCCCTGACGCTCTCGGCCCGCGTGGCACGACGCCGCGCGGGCCGTTCTTGACATTGCTATTCACCGAGTGAATAGTGACGCCCGTGTCCACACAGCACGTCCTGCTCGGGCTGCTCGCCGGCGGCGCTCGGCACGGCTACGAGCTGAAACGCGCCCACGACGAGCGGCTGCCCCGGGCCCGCCCACTCGCCTTCGGGCAGGTCTACGCGACCCTCGCCCGGCTCCAGCGGGACGGCCTGGTGGTCCCCGCCGGGCAGGAGCGCGAAGGCGGCCCCGACCGCACGGCGTACGCGCTCACCGAGGAGGGACGGTTGGCGCTCGACCGGTGGCTCGCCACCGTCGAGCCGCCGATGCCGTACGTGGCCAGCACCCTCTTCGCCAAGGTGGTGGTGGCCCTGCTGGTGGCCGACGCCGATCGGGCCCGGTCCTACCTCGTCGCCCAGCGCCGGGCGCACACCGAGCGCCTCCGCGAACTGACCGCGGTGAAGACCGCCCCATCGGCCAGCCTCGACGACGTGATCGCGGCCGACTTCGCCATCAACCACCTCGACGCCGACCTGCGGTGGCTGCACACCACCCTGGACCGGGTCGCCGACTGGCACCGGGAGGTGCACTCGTGACGCATCTGGAGGCCCGCGGCGTCGTCAAGGCGTACGGCCGGACGCCCGCCCTGCGCGGCGTGACGCTCGACGTGGCGGAGGGCGAGATCGTCGCCGTCACCGGGCCGAGCGGCTGCGGCAAGTCCACCCTGCTGCACTGCCTCGCCGGCATCCTGCGCCCCGACGCCGGGCAGGTCACCTGGCGGGGTGAGCGCATCGACACCTGGCCGGAGGCGGCCCGGTCCCGGCTGCGCCGCACCGAATTCGGGGTGCTCTTCCAGTTCGGTCAGCTCGTCGCCGAGCTGACCGCGGCGGAGAATGTCGCCCTTCCGCTGCTTCTCGCCGGCACGGGGCGGCGAGAGGCGCGGACGGCGGCGTTGACCTGGCTGGAGCGGCTGGGCGTGGCCGAGGTCGCCGACGTCCGGCCGGGCGAGATGTCCGGCGGGCAGCAGCAGCGCTGCGCCACCGCCCGAGCGTTGGTCACCGAGCCTCGGGTGCTCTTCGCCGACGAGCCGACCGGCGCGCTGGACACGCTCACCGGCGAGCAGGTGCTCACCCAACTGGTCCGGCTCGCCCGCGACCAGCACACCACCGTCGTGCTGGTCACCCACGAACCACGGATCGCCGCGTACGCCGACCGCGAGGTGACGCTGCGCGACGGGGCGGTGGACCACTCGGGGCTGGGTCTCGACGCGCCGGTGCCGGGTGGCCAGCGGTGAGGCCGGGTGCCCTCCTCCGGCTCGCCCTGGCCGGCACCCGGACCGACCTGGCCCGGGTGATCCTGACCGCGCTGAGCGCCGCGCTGGCCGCCCTCGCCGGCCTGGCCGCGCTGACCGTGCTGGCCATCCCGACGCCGCCGGCCACCGACGACAACGGAAGCCGCTGGTCGGAGCAGTACGCCAACCAGCTTCTGGTCGAGCCGGGGCTGCGCGGCGGCACCGCGTTCGCCCTGCTGTTGCTGGTCATCCCGGTGCTGGGGCTGGCCGGGCAGTGCGCCCGGCTCGGCGCGCCGGCACGGGACCGGCGGCTGGCCGCCCTCAGGCTGGCCGGGGCCACCCCCGGCCAGGTCACCCTCGTCGCCATGGCGGAGACCGGGCTGGCGAGCCTGCTCGGCACGCTGACCGGGCTGGCCGTCTACCTGGCCGGTCACCGGCTGCTGCACCAGCCGGACGCGCGGGGCCGACTCCCGCTGCCCACGGACGTGTACCCGTCGACCGTCGGGATGGCTGCGCTGGTGCTCGGGCTGCCGTTGGTCGCCGCGCTGGCCACCGCACTGATGCTCCGCCGGGTGGCGACCACTCCGTTCGGCGTGGTCCGGAAGGTGCGAACCCGAGGCCCCTGGCCCTGGCCCGGCCTGCTGATCATCCTGGGGCTGGCCGCCTTCGCCGCCTTCCGGCCGGTGGCGCTCTGGTACGACCGGCGACTCGTCCAACCGCCGCTCTGGCTGCTGCCAGCGCTGCTGGTCGGCGGCGGACTGGCCGCCATGATCGGTGTGGTCACCGGCACCGGCTGGATCTCCCACACCACCGGCCGGCTGCTGCACCGGTACGCCCGGCGACCCGCCGCGCTGCTGGGCGCGCGCCGGCTGATGGCCGATCCGTGGGCGGGCAGCCGAACCTTCGCCGCGCTTCTCGCCGCGCTCATCTTCGGGGCCGGGGCCGCCGGGTTCCGCGCCTACTTCCTGGCGACGGTGGAACTCGACGGCCGGACGGGCGCCGGGATGCCCAGTCCGGACGACTTCTACCTCGGCACCATGGACCTGGTCGACCTGGCGGTGGCGGTGGCGATGACGATCGCGGCGGGCGGGTTGCTGGTCGCCCTGGTGGAGGGGATCATCGCCCGGCGGCGGGCGTACGCGGCGCTGGTCGCGGCCGGGGTGCCGCGCGGCACGCTCGGCCGGTCCATCCTCTGGCAGTCGCTCGCGCCGGCGGTGCCCGCGATCGCCATCGCACTGGCCGTCGGTCTGCTGCTCATTCGGGGCGCTTTCGGCTCACCGAGCAGCGGCGGCTTCTCGCAGGAGATCTGTGACGCGGGTGAGCACCTCTGCACTGACGAGGCGACGCGCGCCCAGTACGCCCGTACAGAGTGGGTCCCGAAGATAACCGTGGTTCCGGACGTACCGGTGGAGCAGTTGGCCTGGCTTGCGGCTGGCGCCCTCGTCGCGGTGCTGGTGACGGTCGGCGTGGGTGTGCTCTTCCTGCGTTCCAGCACGGCGGTGGAGGAACTGCGGACCACCTGATGTGACGTGGCGAGCGCCGCCGACGCCATTCACTGCGGAGGCGTGCCAACAGGCCCGGGGCGGGGCCGTTTGGGGGGACGGCGCAGAACGGCGACAGCGGGAGACCACCAGCATGCACAACCAGTCCGGCGGCGCGGCGCCGGTGTTCGTGGACCGGACCGGGCGGCGGCGCCGGCTGACCGTGATCGTCGGTACGGCCATGGGCCTCGGCCTGCTCACCAGCCTCGGTCTCATCCTCGCCGGCCTCCTCTTCGACTCCCCGGTGCCGCTGCCCGGCTGGTCGGAGACGAAGGCCCGGCCGCCGATCGAGGCCGGCGTCAACGGGCCGTCCCGGCCGGCGGAGCACCCCAGGCCCAGCCCTCGACCCGAGCCGGTGATCCGCACCACCTCGCCGCTGCCGGCGCCCGCACCGACGGCAACCCGCACGACCACCACCGCCCAGCCCACCGCCCAGCCCACCGTGCCGGGCCCCCGGGCCAGCGTCCCGGGCCGAGGCGACGAGCGGCGGAACAGCGCCAGGCCGAGCAAGTCGCCGGGCAAGCCCTGACGATGGCGACACACGTGGCGCGCCGCGACCCCCGGGCGCACTGGTTACTGCTCCTGCTCGGGCTGGTCAGCCTGCTCGGGGCACTCAGCTTCAACGGTCTGGTCACCAACGTCCGCGGCGGCTCGGGCCCGTCCCAGGCGCCCGCCTCACCCGCGCCCCGGCAGGTCAGCACCGGCGGCCCGGTGCTGCGGCTGGACGGCCCCAAGCCGGTCACCCGCCGGCTTCCGCCGCGTACCCTGGCGCTGACCTTCGACGACGGCCCGGACCCGCGGTGGACGCCGCGGGTGCTCGACGTGCTGCGCCGGCACCACGCCCACGCCACGTTCTTCGTGGTCGGCGCGCGGGTGAACGAACATCCCGAGCTGGTCCGGCGCATCCTGGCCGAGGGGCACGAGATCGGCTCGCACACCTTCACCCACACCGATCTGGCCGCCGAGCCCGCCTGGCGGGCCGAGGCCGAACTCTCCTGGACGCGGAAAGCGATCGCCGGTGCCACCGGTCGCGACGTGACGCTGTTCCGGCCGCCCTTCTCATCGATTCCGGCCGCGCTGAGCATGCCGCTCTACCAGGCGCTGCGGGACGCCGCCGGCAGCGGCCACGTGGCGGTGCTCGCCGACCGGGACGCCAGGGACTGGGAACGCCCCGGTGTTCCGGCCATCGTCCGGGAGTCCACTCCGCAGGGCGGCGCCGGGGCGGTCGTGCTCATGCACGACGGCGGGGGCGACCGCCGCCAGACCGTGGCCGCCCTCGATCAACTGCTGCCTCGGCTGGCCCGGCAGGGATACCGGTTCACCACCGTGTCGGAGGGGATCGCCGCGCCCGCGTCGATGCTCCCCGCCGGTGCCGGCACCCGGCTGAGCGGGACGGCGCTGCGCTGGGCGCAGCAAGGTGCCGCCTGGCTTTCCTCCGCGATGAACCTGCTGCTCGGCGTGGCCCTGGTGCTCGGGGTGGCGCGGCTCGCCGTGCAGGTGGTCTGCGCCCAACTGCACGTACGCCGGGTCCGCCGGTCCCGGGGCCGGCGAGCCGAGGTGAACGCGCCGGTCTCAGTGATCGTGCCGGCGTACAACGAGGCGGCGAACATCGCCGCCACCGTGCGGTCGCTGGTCGGCAGCGCGTACCCGATGCTGGAAGTGATCGTGGTGGACGACGGCTCCAGCGACGGCACCGCCGACATCGTCGAGCGGATGCGGCTGCGTGGGGTACGCGTCATCCGACAGCCGAACGCCGGCAAGCCGGCCGCGCTGAACACCGGCATCCGGGCCGCCCGGGCCGACCTGCTCGTGCTGGTCGACGGGGACACCGTGTTCCAGCCGGACACCGTCTACCGGCTGGTCCAGGGCTTCGCCGATCCGCGGGTCGGCGCGATCAGCGGGAACACCAAGGTCGCCAACCGGCGCCGGCTGCTCGGTCGCTGGCAGCACCTGGAGTACGTGATCGGCTTCAACCTCGACCGCCGGATGTACGACGTGCTGGAGTGCATGCCGACCATTCCCGGTGCGATCGGCGCGTTCCGTCGTGAGGTGCTGCTCGCCGTGGGCGGTGTCCCCGCCGACACCCTGGCCGAGGACACCGACCTGACGATGAAGGTGCTCCGGGCCGGCTGGCGGGTGGTGTACGAGGAGGCCGCCATCGCCTGGACCGAGGCGCCGTCGTCGCTGCGCCAGCTCTGGCGGCAGCGCTACCGCTGGTGCTACGGCACGCTGCAGGCGATGTGGAAGCACCGGCATGCGCTGCGCGAGCCGGGGGTCGGTGGGAAGCTGGGTCGACGTGGCCTGCCGTACCTGACCGTGTTCCAGGTCCTGCTGCCGCTGGCCGCGCCGGCGGTCGACGTCTTCGCCGTCTACGGCCTGCTCTTCCTGCCCTGGTCGAAGCTCGTCCTGGCCTGGCTCGGGCTGCTCCTGCTCCAGGGCTTCACCGCCGCGTACGCGCTGCGCCTGGACCGGGAGCGGTACGGACCGCTGTGGGCGTTGCCGTTCCAGCAACTCGTCTACCGGCAGGTGATGTACCTGGTGGTGGTGCAGTCGGTGGTGACCGCACTGGTCGGCAACCGGCTGCACTGGCAGCGGATGGCCCGTACCGGGGAGGCTGCGGCAATGGTCCCCGCGACGCCGGTCCGCTGACGACGGCGCGCGGCGCCCGCTGAGTCGACGGCACGCGGCGTTCGCTGAGTCGACGATAGGCGGCGGACGTCAGTGGGCGGTGAGCAGGCCGGCGGACCAGGAGACGGCCAGGCCGATCACGGCCGAGCAGCAGCAGACCATCAGGGCGGCGGCCACCACCGCGAAGATCACCCAGGTCGGGCCGCGCCGGGCCACCGCACCCGGCCCCGCTTCCGCCGGGGGTACGTCCGCCCCGGTCGGCTGCTCGTCGGCCTCGCTCACGCGGGCCAGTCTAGGTGCCGCACGACCCGGGACATGGGCGCCGTTGCCCGACCCCGCCGAGGAGTTGCCAGGTGCCGGGGCAGCGAGTGCCGCCGGGGCCGGGGCAGGATGGGCCGATGGAGCTGATCTCAGTTGAGGATGTCCGGGTCGCCGCCGACGACATCGCCGGGACGGTGGTGCGTACCCCGCTGTTGCGGGCGCCGTGGGACGACGAGCTGTGGGTCAAGCCGGAGAGCCTGCAACCGGTAGGGTCGTTCAAGTTGCGCGGCGCGACGCACGCGGTGGCCCGGCTCGACCCGGCCGCCCGGTCCCGGGGCGTCGTGACCCACTCGTCGGGCAACCACGGGCAGGCCCTCGCGTACGCGGCCCGGGCGTTCGGTATCCCGTGCACGGTGGTCGTCCCCGAGGGGGCGCCGCAGGTCAAGGTGGACCAGATCCGGGCGCTCGGTGCCGAGGTGCGGCTCGTCCCGCGGGCCCGCCGGCTGCCGGAGGCGGAGCGGATCGCCGCCGACACTGGGGCCACGCTGGTGCCGCCCTTCGACGACCGGCGGATCATCGCCGGGCAGGGCACCATCGGGCTGGAGATCGTGGCGGACCTGCCCGACGTGGACGTGGTGCTGGTGCCGGTGGGCGGCGGAGGGCTCTCCTCGGGGATCGCCACCGCGGTGAAGGCGCTGCGCCCGTCGGCCGTGGTCGTCGGGGTGGAACCGCTGCTCGCCGCGGACGCCCAGGAGTCGCTCGCCGCCGGTGCGGTGGTGGTCTGGGACATCGAGCGGACCTACCGGACCAGCGCCGATGGGCTGCGTACCAACATCTCCGAGCTGACCCTGGCCCACCTGCGGGCACGCCTCGACGGCATCGTCACGGTGACCGAGGAGGAGATCGCCCTGGCGATGGGCCGGCTGGCCCGCGAGGCCCGGCTGGTGGTCGAGCCGAGCGGCGCCGTGGCGGTCGCGGCACGCCTCTTCCACCGCGACGAGCTGCCGTCCGGCCGTACCGCCGCCGTGATCACCGGCGGCAACGTCGACCCGGCGGTGCTCACGTCGGTGCTCACCGCCGCCTGATGTCGGACGTCAAGGAGGGCCCCTGCCATACCGCAGGGGCCCTCCTTTCACCTCAGGCTCGGCCGAGGCGGTCGAGGGCCCAGGCGTTGATGAACGCCTCCTCGCGCCAGGCGTCGTAGCGGCCGCTCGGGCCGCCGTGCCCCGCGCCCATCTCGGTCTTGAGCAGGTAGTCGCCCTCCGGCGTGACGGCCCGCAGCCGAGCGATCCACTTGGCCGGCTCGTGATAGAGCACCCGGGTGTCGTTCAGGCTGGTCACCGCGAGGATGGCCGGGTAGTCGACCGGCGCCACGTTCTCGTACGGGGTGTACGACTTCATGTACGCGTACACCTCGGGGTCGTCGAGCGGGTTGCCCCATTCCTCCCACTCGGTGACGGTGAGCGGCAGCGACGGGTCGAGGATCGAGGTGAGCGCGTCCACGAAGGGCACCTGCGCGACGATCCCGGTGAACGCGTCCGGGGCGAGGTTGGCCACCGCGCCCATCAGCAGGCCGCCGGCCGAGGCACCGCGGGCCACCAGGCGGTCGCTGGCCGTCCAGCCGGCCTTGACCAGGTGCCGGGCGCACGCCACGAAGTCGGTGAAGGTGTTCTTCTTGGCGAGCAGCTTGCCCTCGTCGTACCAGCGCCGGCCCAGTTCACCGCCGCCCCGGATGTGCGCCACCGCGAAGATGACACCCCGGTCGAGCAGGCTGAGCCGGGCGATGGAGAACCACGGGTCCATGCTCGCCTCGTACGAGCCGTAGCCGTAGATGACGCAGGGTGCCGAGCCGTCGCGCGGGGTGCCCTTCCGGCAGACCAGAGAGATCGGCACCCGCGTGCCGTCGTCGGCGAGTGCCCAGTCCCGGTGCTGCTCGTAGTCGGCCGGGTCGTACGCCCGCCCGTCCGGCCCGGGGCGGACCGGCTTCTGCTTGCGCAGCACCATCTGCCGGGTGACCAGGTCGTAGTCGTAGACCGAGTCCGGGGTCACCAGCGACGTGTAGCGCAGCCGTACCTCCGTGGTGTGGTACTCCGGGTTCGCGTCCAGCCCGACGCTGTAGATCGGCTCGGGGAAGTCGATGTCGTACGGGTCGCCGCCGCCGACCGGCAGCACCCGCAGCCCGGTCAGCCCGTTGCCGCGCAGCGAGACGACCAGATGGTTCTCGAACGCGTCGACGGCCTCCAACCGGGTGCCGGGCGAGTGCTCGATCAGCGGCGTCCAGTCGCCGGGCGCGTCCGCCGAGGTGTACGCCAGCGCGAAGTCCTCCGCGCCGTCGTTGTGCAGGATCAGGAACCGGTGGCCGTGGTGCTCCACCGAGTACTCGACGCCCTGCCGGCGCGGCGCGACGATCGCCGGCTCGCCGGTGGGGTTGGCGGCCGGGACGATCCGTACCTCACTGGTGATCTTGCTGTGGATGTCGATGACCACGAACCGTTCGGAGCGGGTCAGCTCGACACCCACCCAGAACCGCTCGTCGTCCTCCTGGTGGACCACCACGTCCTGACTCGACGGGGTGCCGACGGTGTGCCGCCAGACGCGGTACGGCCGCCAGGCGCTGTCCACGGTGACGTAGAAGAGCGTCGAGGCGTCGCTCGACCAGGCGGTGCCGTAGAAGGTGTCGGGGATCTCGTCGGGCAGCACCTCGCCGGTGCTCAGGTTCTTGATTCGTAGGGTGAACCGCTCGTCCCCGGCGAAGTCCGTCGAGTATGCCAGCCAGCGCCCGTCGGGGGTGACGTCGAACGCCCCGAGGGCGAAGAAGTCATGCCCCTCGGCGAGCTGGTTGCCGTCGAGCAGCACCTCCTCGCCGTCCAGCGGGGCGCCGTCGGCGCTGATCGGGGGCGCGGTCTCGCCGTCCCGCACGGGCCGGCGGCAGTGCACGCCGTACTGCTGGCCCTCGACGGTGCGGGTGTAGTACCAGTACCCGTCCTTACGGGTGGGCACCGACAGGTCGGTCTCCTGGGTGCGCCGGCGGGTCTCCTCGAACAGCTGGGCGCGCAGCCCCTCCAGGTGCGCGGTGCGCGCCTCGGTGTAGGCGTTCTCCGCGGTCAGGTGGGCGATCGTCGCGGGGTCGTCCTTGGCGGCGAGCCAGGCGTACTCGTCGACGACGGTGTCGCCGTGGTGGGTGCGCTCGGCCGGGACGCGCTTGGCGACGGGTACGGGCGACGGCTCTAGGTCGCGGCGCGGCGCCAGACGCGCCGAGCTGGAGTTGTCGGGGGTCTCGGTGGTCACGGCGTCACGTTACCGGCCGGGGGCGTGCCGCCGAGCGTACGCGTGGCCGGATCCGCCGATCCACCGCCGCCGCTTTCGAACATGTGTACGATAACCGCCATGGCGGCTGCAGCGAGTTCCACCAACCGACCCGGAGCCCTCGAGATCACCCGGCGACTGGCGGAGATCTGCGGCCCGCCGTTCGCCCGGTTCGCCGGCCCGGCCGACGAGGTGGCCGGCCGGACGGCCCGCTGGGTGGCGGTGCCGGGCGGCCCACACGCCGCCGCCGAGGTGCTGCGGCTGGCCGCCGCGCACGATCTCACGGTCGTGCCTCGGGGTGCCGGCACGAAGATCGACTGGGGTGCCGCCCCGGTGCAGGTCGACATCCTGCTCGACACCGGCCGCCTCGCCGGGGTCTGGCACGAGCCGCCGGGCTCCCCGGTGGCCGAGATCGGAGCCGGCACCCCGATGCGTGCGGTCCAGGCGAGCCTGGACCGCACCGGCCGGCGCCTGCCGGTCGACGTGCCCTCTCCCGGGGCGACCCTGGGCGGGGTGCTCGCCGCCGACGAGGCCGGCCCGCTCCGGCACCGACACGGCAGTCCATGTGCCCAGCTCGTCGGGGTCCGCTACCTGGACGCCGACGGCGAGCTGATCAGCATCGGTGCGTCCGGCACGGCATCGCTGGGCCGGGCGGCGCCGACGGCTCATGAGCAGGCGGGTGGCGGCGGAGCGGTGTCCGCCGGCCTGGCAGGCGGTGCCTGGCCGGGCGGCGGCGCCGGCCTGGCAGGCGGCGCTGGGCTGGGTCGCGGCGCCGCGCCGGGCGGCGGCGCTGGGCTGGTGGGCGGTGCTGGGGCGCTTTTCGGCGTCGGTGACCTGCCGGGGCTGGACGTGGCCCGGCTGCTCTGCGGCTCGCAGGGCGGCCTGGGCGTGCTGGTCTCGGCCACCCTGCGGGTGCAGGCCGTGCCGGCCAGCCGGGTCTGGGTGTCCCGCCCGGTCTGGACCCCGTTGGAGGTGCACGACCTGGTTCGGGCGGTGCTCGCCGCCCGGCTCGACCCGGCGGCCGTCGAGCTGGACCTGCCGGTGTCGGTGCCGCTGCCACGCCGGCGGGTCTCCCCGTGGCACCCGTCGGTCGCCGGGCGCCCCGACCATCCGGCGCTGGCCGGGCGGTCGACCCGGCCGGCCGCGGCGGGCAGCTTGGTGGTGCTGTTGGAGGGTGGCCCGGCCGACGTCGCGGAGCGGGCCGAGCGGCTCACCGCCCTGCTCGGGGGCGACGCGGTCGCCAGCCACGCGGCGCCGGAGTGGTGGGGACGCTATCCGTTCGGCCCCGGCGACACCGCGCTTCGGTTCGAGGTGCCCATCAACGACCTGCACGCGGCGGTCTACGCGCTGCGCGACGCGGCGGGCGGCCCGGTGCCGGTGCGGGGCTCCGCCGGGGTCGGCACGGTGCATGCCGCCCTGCCCGGCTCGCTGGCGCCCGACCGGGTGGCCTCGATCCTCGCCGCCGTCCGGGAGGTGCTCCTCGCCCGGCAGGGCCGCTGCGTGGTGGTGTCCGCCCCCGCCCCGGTCCGGCGGGTCGTCGACCTCTGGGGCGAGCTGCCCGCCCTGCCCCGCCTCCGCACGGCGAAGGCACACCTCGACCCCCACCACCGCCTGGCCCCCGGCCGCCTCCCCGGCGGCCTCTGACCAGCCCTCCCTCGGGCCCCCACCCCACCCCGCCCTCCGCCACCCCCGCACGGGTGGGGGTTACAGGGCGTCGTTGCGGAGGACCAGGATGGCGATGTCGTCGCGGGGGGCCTCGGCCGAGAAGCCGATCGCCGTGGCGCGGAGCCGGGCGGCCACCACGTCCGCGGAGTAGCCGGCCAGCGGGGCCGCCGACGCGCGGAGCCGTTCGGTGCCGAAGAGTTCCCTGCCGCGCCGCCGCTCGGTGACGCCGTCGGTGTAGAAGATCAGCGCGTCGCCCGGTTCGAGCGAGAGCTCGGCCGTCGGCGTGGTGATCGCGTCGAGCAGCCCGAGCGCCGTACCGCCCCTGCCGACGAAGGCCGCGGCCGCACCATCGCCGCCGCGCAGCTGCACCGGGCGGTCGTGCCCGGCCAGGTGCAGAGCCACGTCGAGTTGGTCCCGGTCGCCCAGCCCGACCGCCGCCAGTGCGAGCGTGCAGTAGCGGCCGCCGCCCCGGTCGACCAGCGTCTCGTTGAGCCGGACCAGCACCTCCGGCAGCGGCTTACCGTCCCCGGCCAGCACCCGGATCACGTCCCGCACCAGGCCGGTCACCGCCGCCGCCTGCACCCCCTTGCCCGAAACGTCGCCGATCACCACCAGCCAGCGCCCGTCCGGCAGCGGCACCACGTCGTAGAAGTCGCCGCCGACCTCGGCGTCGCCGCCCGTCGGGACGTATTCGGCGGCGAAGCCGATGCCCTCGACCACCGGTAGCACCGGCGGCAGCAGGGACTGCTGGAGCGCCTGGGCGACCCGTCGCCGCTCGGCGTGGATACGGGCGTTCTCGATGGCGAGCGCGGCCCGGCGGGCCACGTCCTCCAGCACCGAGACCTCGTCCGGATCGTGCCGGTGCGCCTGGTGGCGACCGACGGCCAGGGTGCCGAGCCGCTGACCGCGGGCGATCAGCGGGACCGCGAACCCCTCCATCGGCCCGCTGAGCGGCACCTGCGCCGCGCTCCGGGACGCCTCCCGCAGCCGGGCCTGGACCGAGTCCGGCCCGGTCTCCTGAAGCACCCGGTGCAGCTGCGGAAGCACCGACTCGTCCGCGTGGCTGGACGCGGCGAGCCGCAGCCGGCCCCACTCGTCGGTGGTGTGCACCGCGCACCACTGACCGAGCCGGGGCACCACCAGTTGCGGGATGAGCGCCATGGTCAGCTCGACGTCCAGGGACTGGGCGAGCAGCTCGCTCGCCTCGGCGAGGAAGGTCAACCAGGTCGACCGGCGGACGTCCGCCCGGCGCAGCCGGTCGTTCTCCAGGTGCAGCGAGAGCCGCTCGGCGGCCAGCACCGCCAGCGGCCGGGCGTACGTCGAGGGTGCCGCGTCCAGCTCAAGACCGCCGGCGTACGGCCGGTGCACGGCGAGCGGGACCCGGAGCAGTTCGGCCTCCTGCCGGGGGTGCCGGCCGTACCGGGCCAGCACCTGGCTGCCCTGCCCGTCGCCCCGGTCCAGGCGAACCACGCCGCCGGCCGCGCCCACCATCTCGGTGAGCCGGGCCAGCAGCCCGGTCGCGAACTCCGGCAGCGGGTCGTCCGCGTACGGGTCGGGGTTGATCTGCATCAGCTCGCTCATCGCGGCGGCGCCCGGAGTGCCGTTCTCCGTCACGCCCGCCCCGGTGGCCGCCGTGACGTGCTCGACGGCGGCCCGGCGGACGAACGCCTCTCCGCCGTGCCGGTCGAGCCGGAACCAGATGCCCTTCCCGGTCGGCAGATAGGTGGTGCCCCAGCGGCTGGCGAAGTGGTCGACCAGCAGCAGCCCGCGCCCGCGCTCGGCCACCTCGGTGATGTCCGAGGTGACGTTGCGTACGCCGACCAGCAGGTCCTCGACCGGGCCGGCCGCGAAGTCGGTGACCGTGACGGTCAGCCCGGCGACGTCCGCTTCGACCTCGATGTCCAGCTCGGTGCGCGCGTGCTCCACGGCGTTGGTGGTGAGTTCCGTGGTGAGCAGCAGCGCCTCGTCGAGCAGTTCGTCCAGGTCCGCCTCGCCGAGGACAGACCGGACCAGCGCTCGGGCCGCGGCCGGCGTACGCCGATCCGGGGGGAGCCGGACCCGGCGGACATGCTCGTCCGCGCCGCCGTTCGTCGCCGGCCCCGTCTCCGCTGACACCTCCGTATCCTCCACCGCCGCCGCCTCCGGTGCCAAGCGCCCTGCCGTTGACGGGTCGCCGGCGGACCGGGACGAATCCGGGCAGACATGCTGTGTTGGTGGGCCGTCGCCTCGACGCGAGGCGGGCAAAATGGTGGGATGTCGGCACGAGCCGGTCGACCCCGAGCTGAGCGAGGAATGATGACCACGGCGAAACAGTCGGCAGCCGCGGACCCGTCCGCAACCGAGCACGAGGCGCTCCTCGGCGAGCTGGTGGAGGCGCTGCGGCAGGTGCGCCGCGGCGACCTCAAGATCCGGCTGCCCCGGCGGGCCGGCCTGGCCGGTGAGGTGGCCGACGCCTTCAACGAGGTGGTGTCGCTCCAGGAGCGGCAGCATCTGGACCTGCGCCGGATCAGCCGGATCGTCGGCCGGGACGGCCGGCTCACCGAACGCCTCGACGACGAGGGCCTGGACGGCTCGTGGGCGGAGGGGCAGCGGGCGGTCAACTCGCTGATCGACGACCTGGGCCGGCCGACCACCGAGATCGCCCGGGTGATCATGGCGGTGGCCGACGGTGACCTGTCCCAGCACATGGCGTTGGAGATCGACAGCCGCCCGTTGCGCGGTGAGTATCTGCGCATCGGCCGCACCGTCAATACGATGGTCGACCAGCTCTCGTCCTTCTCGAACGAGGTGACCCGGGTGGCCCGCGAGGTGGGCACCGAGGGCGAGCTGGGCGGTCAGGCCGACGTACGCGGGGTCGCCGGCACCTGGAAGGACCTCACCGACTCGGTGAACACCATGGCGTCGAACCTGACGTACCAGGTGCGGTCGATCTCGCAGGTGGCCACGGCGGTGGCCAAGGGTGACCTGTCGCAGAAGATCACCGTGTCGGCCAAGGGTGAGGTGGCCGAGCTGGCCCACACCTTCAACTCGCTCACCGACACCCTGCGGCTCTTCGCCGAGCAGGTGACCCGGGTGGCCCGCGAGGTGGGCACGGAGGGCATGCTCGGCGGCCAGGCGGAGGTGCCGAACGTCGCGGGCACCTGGAAGGACCTGACCGACAGCGTCAACTCGATGGCATCGAACCTGACCGCTCAGGTGCGCAACATCGCCCAGGTCTCCACCGCGGTCGCCCGGGGCGACCTCTCCCAGAAGATCACGGTGGCCGCGCAGGGCGAGATCCTGGAGCTGAAGGACACCGTGAACACGATGGTGGATCAGCTTTCGTCGTTC